>CBFGLP010001149.1:0-2632 GCA_965649595.1 uncultured Myxococcales bacterium
CGGTGTGGAGCACGGCCTCGCGCTGCGCAGGGTTGAGGGTCGAGAGGTCCATGGTTCCGCGAGTTGGCGGAGGGTCGGACAGCGGGCTCGCGGGACCAGAAAGACGGTCCCGGCCGGCGGAGGGGACTTGTACGGGTTTGCGATCGCCGCTGCAAGCTAGACAAGGACACGTGCCACGCGGCTTGTGTCTGGTCGACGGGCGTGTTGAGGTCGAGCCGTGAGCGAGATCCCAGCGCTCGAGATCCTCCAGATCGAGGTCGGCTTGTTGCAGAACTTCTGCGAGGTGATCGGCTGCCCGATCACCGGGCAGGCGGCGCTGGTCGACCCGGCCTTCGAGGTCGATCGCCTGCTCGCCGCCGCCGAGCAGCGCGGCTGGAAGGTGACGACGATCCTGCTGACCCACACACACGACGATCACGTGGCCGGGCTCGACGAGGCCTTCGCTGCAACCGGGGCGGTGGTTCGCTGCCACCCGGTCGAGGTCGAGCCGGCGCGAGCGTTCGCGGACCGAGTCGAGCCGGTCGCCGATGGTGAGGACGTGTGGATCGGTCGCGGCCGCATGCAAGCGATCTGGGCCCCCGGGCACACGCCCGGGTGCGTGTGCTGGTACGGGCCCGAGACCGGCGCTGTGATCACGGGCGACGTGCTTTTCGTCGGCTCGTGCGGCGGGGTCGGTTATGCAGGATCGGATCCGATCGCGATGCTCGACACGCTCCAGCGCAAGCTCGGTCGGCTGCCCGAGGACACGCGGATCTATCCAGGCCATGATTATGGCAAGACGGCGACGAGCACGATCGGCTGGGAGATGCTGCGCAACCCGGCGCTGCGGGCCGATACGCTCGAGGCGTTTTGTGCATACAAACGGGTGCCGGTGCCGAAACGTTGATTCGACATTGCTAGCCAGACGAATCGACGCTTGCGCAATCCTGCGTAGCGCCCAATCGCCCCGTTTCGTGGTGCGTGAGCTGCCGCGCTCGTCATCGATGATCCATTCGATCATTCATGCAACTTATTAGGCATCGCATAGGGCGACGCATTTAGAGGGGTAGGACGACATGAACGACAAGACCAACAAGACCAAGAAGACCGCGCTCGAGGATCTCTTCATCGAGGACCTCGGCCAGGTCACCGGCGGTGTGACTCGAGCCATGACCACGCAGGCGCTCGGCGAGGAGGACCTCACCACGCTCGCGCTCGGCGAGGAGGACCTCACCACGCTCGCGCTCGGTGAAGAAGACACCGTCACCACGCAAGCGCTCGGCGAGGAGTGAGCCCTGCCGGATGGTGTCAGCTCGAGTAGCCATGGGTCGAGGCGCAGGGTTCGATCCCTGCGCATCTCTACGTATCGCTCGTGGCACGGCGCACCAGGTCATCGTTCTGGGCAGGCCCGCTGGCTCGTGAGCTGGCTCGACTCTCGCGAGTGATCGTTTCGCTCGCGGCTGCGGCTCACGGGGTGTCGCGAGGGCGACGAAAGAGGACGACATGACCGACAAGAGCAAGACCAAGAAGACCGCGCTGAAGGACCTGTTCATCGATGATCTCGGCCAGGTCACCGGCGGTGGCGGCGACCCCACGACGCAGGCGATCGGCGAGGAGGATCCGATGACCACGCAGGCGATCGGCGAGGAGGATCCGACCACCCTTTCGCTCGGCGAAGAGGATCCGATCACCACGCTGTCGCTCCGCGAGGAGTGATCCGCGTCGCAGCGATGCGGTCCGCGAGTCAGGCATCCGAGAATCGGAGCAACTTCGGATACTCGCCCGCTCGCCGGGGCTCGACCCGATGATCATTCGGTGAGAATTCGTTGCTGACTTTCGACTTGGCCCGCTCGAGCTCGGATGTATCTTTCTCGTCGCCGATGCCTCTCGATGGGGCATCGACGCTAGAGAGAACGACATGAGCAAGAACGATCAAAAGACCAAGAAGACCGCGCTCGAGGACCTGTTCATCGAGGATCTCGGCCAGGTCACCGGCGGCAAGAAGAAGCCGCCGATCACCACGCTCGCGATCGGCGAAGAGGATCCCTACACCACGCTGGCGCTCGGTGAAGAGGACATGGCCACCACGCTCGCGCTCGGCGAAGAGGACGACGAGGACGGCCCGACCACCCTCGCGCTCGGCGAGGAGTGAGCCGAGTCGGTCGCCTCCGGCACAAGGGGCCACCGCCGGGGGCCGGCTCACCAGCTCGGCCCCCGGATCACATCGCAGTATTTTCCGGTTCCATTGCTACAATTCATGTTGCGAGCCAGATCGGCAAAAAAACCAAACTAGCGATCCGAGGGCCACACCGAGTGAAAATGGGGTCGTTCCCCAACCTCGGTTCGGTGAGGAATCGCTAGCGCCTTCACCGGCAGTCCAAGATCCGGTGGGTGTATGTTGCCGCCCGTCGAGCCCACACGACGTGGGCCACGAACCGAGGTCGCTTCGACGCGAGGCGACCATTGGACGAGGAAGAGCCATGCGCAAGAACAACGACAAGAAGAATCAGCTCAAGGACCTGTTCATCGAGGATCTCGGCCAGGTCACCGGTGGCAAGAAGGGTCCGATCACCACGCTCGCGATCGGCGAAGAGGATCCCTACCCCACCACGCTCGCTATCGGTGAGGAGAACTGGGAGACCACGCTCGCGCT
>CBFGLP010001150.1:0-2408 GCA_965649595.1 uncultured Myxococcales bacterium
GCTGAGTGCACGACGCCTGCGGGGGGAATTAAGGACCCCCCTCGGGCCAGGGCAGCGTATCCAGCCAGCCGTACAGCGTCTTGCTCAGCTCCTGATCGCCGACCTGCACGGGCTCCGAGCGGAGCTCGACCCCACCCATGCGCTCGTAGAAGCGTCGAGCCCGGTGGTTGTCGCTCAGCACCCAAACTCCGCTCGGGATCCCGCCGACCCCGGCCAGAGCCCACAGCGCCGCGCCGAGCAAGCGTCGCCCATCGCCGTGGCCCTGCGCGCTGGGTAGCAAGTAGAGCTCCCAGACCTCCCCGCGCAGGTCGGGCTCCTCGGACGGTCCGCTGTTGGCGAACCCGACCACGCCCTGCGCTGCCTCGAGCACGTGCAGCAAGCTCGGACCGCGTCGCTCGAAGTGGGCCCGAAAGCGGGCGAGGCTTCGCCGTAGATCGATGCGCTCGAGGTTGTGCGGGGCGATCAGGCCACGGTAGGTCGAGTGCCAGCTCTCGACCCGCACTCGCGCCAAGCTCGGGATGTCGCTCGGGCGCGCCGGTCGGACTCTGGTCTCGTGTCGCACTCGGCTGCGCGGCATGAGAGCAGCCTAGCAGCCTGCGCAGCGATCACGCGCGCTCCCTATCGAGCCACCTCCCCACTCGGCTAGACCGCGCGCTGAGATCGAGAGAATCCGCGGGCCATTCGCCAGCCCTCGCGCCCGAACAAGTGGGCGGCCAGGCGGCGCTGGAGCGCCAGGGGAGCCGAGGCAAAGTAGCGAAGCATGGTTGCCATCAGCGACGAGGCCGGCGCGCTCGCGGACAGGAAGCCTCGCCAGCGCGGCTCCGGGAGCGCGAAGAACTCGCCGAAGAACTGCTCGATGCCTGCCCGATCGAGCTCGAGCAGCACCTCCATGCCGAAGCCGAACAGGCGCCACGCACGGATCTCTGCCGTCGTCCAGATCGCGCGCCAGACCTCATGAGCTGCCTGGCTCGGGCTTCGCGGCTCCGCCAGCACCGACGCGATCGTGTCGGCGACTCGATCTTTTCGCCGCAGCACTTGAGTCAGCATGTAGCCAGTCGCCGGGTGCACGAAGCTGGCCGCACCACCGAACGCCAAGGTTCGCTGATCGAGCATCGGCAGCGGCCCGCCCATCGGGATGATGCAGCGCTCGACCTCGACCAGCTCAGCCGCCGCGAGGGCCGAGTCGGCGAGCCTGGCATGCAGTCGCTCGCGCAGCGGCTCGAGCCACTCGCTAGGATCGCCCGGTGGTCGACCGACGAGCACCGTCTCCTCGACGAAGATCCGCTGCTCGTCGATCGGCATGCAGTAGAGGAAGCTCGGCGGTAGGTCGTCATGGGTCGGGCCGTGCGGCGTCCAGTCCATGAAGCGCATCGTCGTTGCGGGCATGAGCGCGCTACGATCCGACACCGGCAGCCGCCGCAGCTCACCCCACGCGACCTGATAGCCGGGCGCCGGGCCTCGCTCGCGAGCGACGAAGCAAGAGCCGTGGCCGGTCGCGTCGACGACCAGCCGAGCGAGCAATGGCGGACCTTTGGCCGAGATCACCACGCTCGCGTCCGCCTCGTGCTCGATCCGCTCGACCCGGTCGTCGAGCACTCGAATCGACGAGCGCTCGCGTAAGTGAGCTTGCAGACGTGCATTGTCGAGCCGTGCATACCCGCGTCCGAGATCAATCGTGCGCCCCGCGAGCACTACCTCGGTACGGGCCCAGCGCTGGCCAATCAGCTCGAGCATCCCGAGCTGCTCGGCGTCATCGAGCCACAGCCCGTAGTTGCTCGGCCACGCGCGATCGGGCTCGGGCCCGATCACACACACTTGCACGCCTCGGCGAGCGCATGCATCGGCTAACAGCCAACCTGCCGGACCCGTGCCCAGCACACACAAGTCGATCGGATCGCGTCGCGTCGCCGGCTCGGCCACTCGGTCGGGAGCGTGTACCCGGATCTGCAGCGTCGCAAGCGTGGTGTCGCTCGCGCGAGAATCCGAGCCGCTCGTGCGCTGCTCGATGGATCGCTAGCCAACCCGGAGCGTCTCCGACCTCGCCGTCTTTGCCTCCACGAGACTCCACGATGACATCACTCGCTTCGAAGCCCACGATCGTATCCCCTGCGTTGCCCCTCGTCTGTGCCCTGCTCGCGGCCTGCACCGACCCAGGTCCCGGCGATGACGAGATCGGGAGCACGACCGCGATGAGCGGCAGCGAGTCTGGGGACGAGAGCGACACCGACGCGGACACTTTCCCCGGAGACACCTCGCTCGACACCGAGACCGAGACTGGTGATCCCGAGCCCGTGTGCGGCAACGGAGCGCTCGAGGGCCCCGAGCTGTGCGACGACGGCAACACGATCGACGACGACGCCTGCTCGAACGCCTGCGCGCCGCCGATTTGCGCGATCACCTGGTCGCAG
>CBFGLP010001151.1:0-3662 GCA_965649595.1 uncultured Myxococcales bacterium
GTCAGCAAGTACATCGGTGAAACGGAAAAGAACCTGCGCCGCGTGTTCGACGCCGCGGAAGGCGGGGGCGCCATCCTGTTCTTCGACGAAGCGGATTCGATCTTCGACAAACGCAGCGAAGTGCGCGACAGCCACGATCGCTACGCCAACATCGAGGTCAGCTATCTGCTGCAGCGCATGGAGGCGTTTCGCGGGATCGCGGTGCTCACCACCAATCAAAAGAGCGCGCTCGACCCCGCGTTCCTGCGCCGGATTCGATTCGTCATCCAGTTTCCGCACCCCGACCCGGGCCACCGCGCGCTGCTGTGGAAGAAGGCGTTCCCGGCCGCGACCGAGGTTGCGAGCCTCGACATCGAGCGGCTCGCCCGGCTCAACCTCACGGGCGGCAACATCCGCAGCGTGGCCCTCAACGCGGCGTTCCTGGCCGCCGAGTCGCGCGAGCCGGTCGGGATGCACCACGTCATCCAGGCGGCGCGCACCGAGTACCTCAAGCTCGAGCGGCCCTTCTCCCCCGCGGAGCTCGGAGGATTGTCATGAAACCGCGACGCATCGAAATGCGCATCGACGAATTGCTGCTCGAGGGGGTCGATCCACGTGATCGCGGTCGCGTGCTCGCGTCGCTCGAGCGGGAGCTCGCCCGGCGTATGGCGCGGGGCGAGCTGCCCCACGCGTCGCAGGCTGCGATCGTCGGCGAGCGATCCAATGATTCAAACCCGGCCGATCTCGGCGCCCACGTGGCCCGCGTGATTGCGAAGGGAGGCGAGCGGTGACTGATTCTCCTACTTCTCCACGGCTACTTCGCGGCGCGATCGTGGGCCTGGATCCATTCAATCCGCTCGCGAGCGTGATCGTGTTCCAGTACAACCCCGACACCATGACGCGGCGGCTGCAAGCGCGCGTCGCGGGCAACGAGCAGGGTGATCGTGGTGAGGCGCAGCGGCTCGCGGGGCCGCCCCGCGAGACGATCACCCTCGCGGTCGAGTTCGACCAATCCGATCAGCCGCCGGCGACCGGCACGGGTCTGTTCGGGATCCACCCGCCTCTCGCCGCGCTCGAGATGTTGCTCTACCCCAAGGTGATCGCGGTGGTCGCCAACATGGCCGCCGCTGCTGCGGGCAACATCGAGATCCTCGCGCCCAAGGCCCCGCTCACGCTCTTCGTGTGGGGTCCTGCCCGCGTGGTGCCCGTGCGCATCACGGACATGCAGATAACCGAAGAGCAGTACGACACGCTGCTCAACCCGACGCGGGCCAAGGTCGATCTCACGCTCTCGGTGCTCAGCTATCACGACCTCGAGATTACCAACCCTGGCCAGGCCATCTTCTTCGCCCACCAGATCACCAAGGAGCTGCTCGCCACCTCCAACGTGATCGGGAGCGCGGCGAACCTGGGTGTCAGCCTGAAGTTCTAGTTCTAGGAGAGGCGTCGTGTTGTTCCCAACCAGCCGCTATTACGATATCCCCCGTGCCACTTGGGTGACGCCTGAGAAGCGCGAGATCACGTATGTCCGTCGACGCTTCGTACCCGCGACGCAGGTCGACGGCGTCGAGTACACGGTCACTCAGGGCGATCGTCTCGATAACATAGCGGCGCGTACGCTCGGCGACCCCGAGCTGTTCTGGCGCATCTGCGACGCCAACGACGCCATGCAGCCCGACGAGCTCACCGAGGTCGCCGGACGCGTCCTGCGAATCCCGTTGTTCTCCACGCCGCGGTGACCCCATGATCTTCGATCTCGGCACTCGCCTGCAATTGTTCGTCGGCAACCTGGTCCCGCTGCCGGCCTCGTATGCAGTCGTCGACGCGATGCGGAGCATCGACATCCGCACCTCGGACGCGGGCCAGGACGGGTTCCAGATCACCTTCGCGATCGGGCGCGACACCCCGCTCGGCAGCAACCTGCTCACGCTCGGCACCTTCGAGCCGCTCACCCGCGTGGTCGTGTTGGTGATCCATCAAGGCATGCCGCACGTGCTGATCGACGGCGTGGTCACCGATCATCAGGTGGTTCCGAGCAACCGGCCCGGCGAGTCGCAGCTCCACGTTACCGGCGTCGACATTGGTCTGCGCCTCGATCTCGAGCAGAAGAACCGGGTCTGGAAGAACCGCGCGGACTTCATGATCGTCAACGAGATCCTGCTCGAGTACCTGCAATACGGCATTGTCCCCAACGTCACGCCCACCGCCGACTTCCCGATCGAGACGCAGCGGGTCCCCTCGCAGCAGGGGACCGATCTGCAATACATCCGCGAGCTCGCGCGGCGCAACGGGTTCTCGTTCTACTTCGAGCCCACGCCGGTGCCCGGTGTGGTCACGGCCTACTGGGGCCCCGAGAAGCGGCTCGGACTGCCGCAGCGGGCCCTGTCGATGAACATGGGCCCATTCACCAACGTGGATCAGCCGATTCACTTTCGTTATGACGCGCTGCGCGGCACCGCACCGCAGGTGACGATCACCGATCCGATCTTGGGGCTGCGGATCCCGATCCCGCTGCCGAACATTACGACCGTACCGCTGGCCGCCCGGCCATCGCCAGCCTTGCGCAAGACGCTACCGCGCGATACGGCCGGCGAGAGCACGTCGCAGGCGATCTCTCGGGGCTTGTCCGAGCTGGCGTCGGGGGCCAACGCGGTCGAGGCCACCGGACAGGTCGAGCTCGCTCGCTACGGTGCGATCCTCAAGGCGCGGGCGCTGGTTGGGGTGCGCGGCGCGGGCTTTGATTATGACGGCACCTGGTACACGCGCTCGGTCGACTATCACATCGAGCGCGGCAAGTTCACACAATCGTTCACGCTGACCCGCGAGGGGCGCGGGGCCTTCCCTCCCGTGGTGGTGCCATGACCGACTCATTCCTCGGCAAGTTTCGTGGTCGGGTGATTGATAACGACGACCCGCTGAAGCTCGGTCGGATCAAGGCGAAGGTGCCGGACGTGTTCGGCGACGAGGAGAGCGGCTGGGCTCTACCTTGCTTCCCCGTGGCCGGCCCAGGCATGGGGCTGTTCATGGTCCCTCCGGTCGATGCGTGGGTGTGGATCGAGTTCGAGTACGGAAAGCCCGAAAAGCCGATCTGGACCGGGGGCTTCTTCCCCGACGATCCGATCGCGCTGCCGAGCACGTTGCCCCGGCTGCTGCCGCTCATTGGCGTGGAAAAGGACAAGCTCGCGCTCAAGACCGGTGAATGGCTCATCACGATCGAGAGCGGCAAGGTGGTCATCGCGAGCCTGCTGGGACCAGTCCCGCGCACTCGGCTCGAGGTCACGGCCAACAGCATCAAGCTGACCGACGAGCAGGCTCCGAACGTGCCCTCGCCGCCTTCGGCGACGATTGAAATGAGCGGACCGACCGTGCGGATCAACGGCTCGGCGCTGGAGGTGACCTGACGTGCCTGCAGGGATCTACCACGTGGGCGCCACCGCCCAGTGCCCGCACGTAGGGCAGATCTCGACCGTGTCGAGCAACGTCCGGGTCAAGGTCAGCGGGATGGCGGTCGCGACAGTGGCCGATATCTTCACGGTCGTCGGCTGTCCATTCAACGTCAGCGGCACGCCGCGGCCCTGCGTGACGGTGCAGTGGTTCTCGCCAGCGCTGAGGGTGAGGGTGATGGGGGCCCCGGTGGTGCTCGCGTCCAGCACCGGGATTTGCCTGAGCGCCGAGCAGATTCC
>CBFGLP010001152.1:0-3966 GCA_965649595.1 uncultured Myxococcales bacterium
CCTCGGCCGCTCCGCGGCCTATCCATCAAGACCGCATCCCGGCGCAGTGATCCTCGTGCTCGATGTCGGGCGTGAACACGACCAGGTCGTAGGGCAGCTCGTACTCGCTCGGTGAGTCGCGCTCGGGATCGACGCTGACGAAGCCGATGCTGACGACCTGATCGGCCGCGACGCCGAGCTCGGCGAGCACCCGCGGGACCCCCCAGTCACGGCGCGCGTGGCCGCTGCCCGCGATCAACACTGCTTGCCCGCGAGCTTCGGCGCCCCGCAGCAGCGCGTCGGCCATTCGAGCGTCGCGCAGGCGCTGGATCTCGACCATCGGACCGAGCTGCTCGCGCGGGACCATGTCGCAGTGAGCCGCGAACATCTCGTCGAGCAGCGCCGCCTGCAAGTCGGGGGCGAGCGGCTGCCCGAGCCCGAAGCGCTCGACGAAGCCCGGGTCGAACATCGCGAGGCCTTCTTTCATGTAGCGACGCGTCTCGCTGCGCGGCAGCTCGCCAGCGAGGATCGGTAGCCGAGCGTCGAGCGTCGCTACGAACACCGGCCGATAGAGCGACCACTCGGGCCAGCCCGACTCCGCCCAAGCGACCGTGTCCGCGAACCCGTCGATCTCGCGCTCGACCGCGGAGACGAACCCGTCGATCGCCGGCTGCTTGCTCGGGTCGAGCATCTCGAACACGACGGCTGGTGAGCGACCCGCGGCCACCAACGCGCTGATCAGCTCGCCCTGCAGGCGGTGATGATCGGGGTGATCGTGGGTCTCGCCGAGCAGCACGAAGCGCGCGGCGGCGAGGCGAGCCACGAGCGCGTCACGATCGATCGGCGCCGCGCGAGCTGGATCCCAGGCGCGACCGACCAGCGAGTGCTCGCGATGCGAGGGCGCCTGCCAGGGCCCGAACTCGGACGAGCTCGCGGGCACCGACGCCTCACTCGCAGGCTCGATCGCAGGTCGCTTCGTACACTGGTCCGAGGGGCGTACGCAGGCGATCGAGAGCAGGAGCGAGATCGTGAAGCCCTTCAGCCCGGACGGGCTGACGAAGCCCTTCAGCCCAGACGACCTAACGAAGCCCTTCAGCCGCGAGTGGGTACACATGAGGTCGAGGATCGACGATCGATCCTCGCCCGCCAACACTAGTTGACAGGCTCATCCACGTCGGTCTCTTCGTCGTCAATCGAGCCGCCCACGCTGCCGCGCTCGGGCGGACCCGCGGCCGCTGCCGCTTCGCTCTCCACGACTGCATCGACCGAGGGCTCCACGCGCGCGCAGACTGCATCACGGACGATCACTTCGTTGAACGTGCCGGGCTCGCGCACGAGGATCCCGTGCACGAGCAGGTCGAGGATCGAGTGGCAAGCCTGCTCCACCGTCAGGCCCTCTTGCAGCAGGATCGGCGGCTGCAGGATCTCGTCGACCGCCGCGAGCATGGTCATGCGGACCAAGCGGGTGTCGAGCTCGGGCCGAAAGCGACCCCGCCCGATCCCCGCTCGCAGCACCGTCTCGATCTTGCGGAAGGTCTCCGTCCGCGACTGCTCGATCAGCTCGATCAACGAGGGCGTGGTCTCGAGATCGCGATAGAAGGGCTGACGAGCCTTGGCGAAGCGCTGGCAGAGCAGATGGGCGATCGCCCGCAGCTGCGCGGGCTCGTCGTCGCGGTGCTCGGAGATGGCCTGATCGAGGCTTGCTTGGAGGTCCTCGACGATGCGCCCGAGCGCTTCTCGGGCCATCTCTTCCTTGGTCCGAAACTGCTCGTAGAGAGTTCGCTTGCTGATGCCGACATCGCGAGCGAGCTCGTCGACTCGCATTCCACGGTACCCCTGCTCGAGCAAGCGGAGCTCCGCGTGATCGAGAATTCGAGCCTTGAGCGCACGTCGCTGCATGGATGATGCTTGTGTTATCGGCGAAGCCAGCTTCGCCGAAGGTGGCTTACCACGGCGCGCTCGTGATTCGAACCCGGGCCCCGCAAAGTTGCAGAGAACCGACCTCGCGTGAGCGGCTGTTCGGGTGAGTCTACTGAGCAGCTCTACGGGCTAGATAAACCGAGCCATCTTCGATCGTTTCACAATCGGGGATATTGAGGTCTTTCGCCACGTATCGACTCTCGCGACATTGTTTGTCACTAGTCTCCATAGCCAGCTGCATGGACGGGGCGAGCATCGACTGCCTCAGGATTGATTCGATCCTGGGATGCGGACGATGGGCCGCTCGACCATCCCGCTCAACGAGCGTATGCGCGCTTCGCGACCGCGCCGCATGGTTCCCGGCTTGGCGATGACAACCCTCGGATCCCACAGCTCGTCCCGATTGCGCAGCCACTCGTAGGCAGGAGAGCGACGGCGCAGATCCTCGTCGACGCGTCGGGCGAGGCGGGCTGCGAAGCCAGGGTCGGTTTGCCCCTGGATCTCGACGCGGACCACCAACGCGCGTGGACGCGGGCCTTTGCGGCGAGTGGCGATTCGATTCGCAGCGAGCTCCGTCTCGGCGAAGGGATCCAAACCCGCTCGCGAAGCTCGTCCACTTGCATCGAGCGCGTCAGGATCGGCAGCAATCTCTCCCGCGACCAAGGCTGGGTCTTCGGGCATGAAAGCTTGGCGGACGCTCGCGGTCAGCCACGCACCCGCGAGCGTGACACCTTCGAGTGCCACGTCGCTGGGCGGCGGCGGAAGGCGGACCACCCTGGGCCGGGGCAGCGTGTCGTCACCGTCGCGCGGGGGTGGGACGAATCCGACGACTCGAACGTGGATATCGCTCCGCATCCGCAAAAAGCCCAGCGGCGAGCTGAACACGAGCTCATAGCTCTCGCCCAGGACAGCCTGCTCGGGCATCACGGTATTGGGCCGATGGGCCGGTCCTTCGCGAGATGGGACCAAATCAGGCCGCCTCAACGTGTCGCTGGTTGGCCGTTGGCGGGGATCGATCTCGAGATCGCCGTGCGGCAGCAGCTCGATCAACAAGCTCCGCGTAGCGAGAGAAAACCCCTGCCACGGGCTCCGCCGGGCGGGCAATCCCACGCGTCCGGCCGAGTGTATCCAGCCGGAATTGATCACCGGCAAGCGTGAGCGAATCCTCTGATCGAGATCGTGCTCGGCGAACAGGAAGCAAAGGCTCGGGAACGATCGCTCGAGCGGCGCCCGAACCAGCCCCTCAATCCACTTGCACGTGGCGAGGCTCGGCAGCACCAGCGTGTCGGGTTGCCAGTCGCGGAGCTGCGCGAGCTGGCGGTCGGGCTCGGCATCGAGTTGTTCGAAGCGCAGCAACTCGAAGCCCGCACCAGCGAGCGCGGCGAGATCGTCGAGCCGCATGCGATCGATCAGCGGATCGCCGACCGCGGCGTGAAGCAGCGCGATCCGTCGCGGAGCTGATCGCTGACCTGGTCCCGCTCGCTCGAGCCACAGCCGCCAGATCTCGATCAGCTCGGCGCGATCGTGATCGCCCGCGCTCAGCTCGGCGCCGCTGACCTCTCCGAGATCGAAGCCGAGCCGAGCGGTGACCTGCGTGGCATGGCTCGCGCGATCGAGCAGCGGCACCGAGGCTCGAAAGTCGGCGAGCGTGCGCAGCCGGTTCAGCTCGAGCTCGCGGCCAATTTCGGTCTCACCGAGCGCGGCCCGTAGGATCGCGAGCCGCTGCTGACGGCTCGGATCGCGGATCGTCTTGCGCTCGAATGCCCGCACCGACGCGAGCGCGCTGGCGAAGTCGATGCGAGCCGGCTCGGACGTCGGCACCGAGCAAAAATACCGCTTTCTTTAGCCCCCCGCAGGCACCGAAGGGCTTGTCCTCGGCTCAATGGGCTCGGCCAGGTTGTGCCGCAGTCAGCTTTCACGACGCCCAGCCCCGCCCAAGGGAGAAGCCCCCCTTTGGGGGGGCCACACGAACGGCTGCGAACCCGAAGCCAGCCCACCCAGGTCGCAACGCGACCTGGCGGTCGCGGAGCGACCGTGCGTGGCTGAGTCTCCAGCGCCTGGGGGGAT
>CBFGLP010001153.1:0-6310 GCA_965649595.1 uncultured Myxococcales bacterium
ACGATCAGCACCCGGGTCTCGCGGTTGGCCACGATGTGCCCGAGCCGGAGCCGGCGCGCGAGGTCGATGACCGGCATGACCGAGCCGCGCATGTTGCCGATCCCGAGCACGAAGTCGCTGGTCCGCGGGACCGGGGTGGTCGGGAACACCGTCGAGATCTCGATGATCTGCTCGATCGGCAGGCCATAGATCTCGTCGTAGACCATGAAGGTCACGTAGCGCAGCAGGTCGCTACGCATCTCTCGCTTGTAGCCGTGCTCGTAGTCGGCCTCGGTCGCGACCTGAGCACCGGTGGCTAGCAGCGCCTGCCAGACCTCGTCGTCTTCACCAGCCATCGCCCCACCCTCCGTGCTCGCGCGCGCGACCGGTGTCGAGCGTCGAGAAGATTCCGATGCCCTCGCGACCACCGCCGCCGATCCCGGCGACGGTCGCCTCGACGCCGCCGACGGCCTCGCTGACCAAGGTTGCTACGTCGAGCAGCAAGACCGTACGATTGTCGCCCAACTCGGTCGCGCCGGCGATACCAGGGACCTGGCGCAGAGCCTTGCCGATCGGCTTGATGACCACGTCCTGCTGACCGAGCAGCTCGTCGACGACCAGCCCGACGCGGTGCTGCGCGAGCCCGACCACGACCACGTAGAGGCGATCGTAGAACATCCTGCGATCGGACTCGCGGCCGTCGTCCTCCTCGAGCTCGAACACGCGCGAGAGGTGCACGAGCGGGAGCGTGCGCCCACGGACCGAGACGACCTCGTGGCCCTCGATCGTGTGGATCTCCTCGCTCTGGACCATGATCGACTCGAGCACCGAGTTGAGCGGGATGCAGAAGGTCTGCCCGGCCGTCTCGATCACCAGCGCCTGGATGATCGCCAGCGTGACCGGCAGCGTGATCCGGAAGCGCGAGCCTCGGCCCGGCTCGCTGGCCACGTCGATCATCCCGGACAGGCGCGAGATGTTGGTCTTGACGACGTCCATGCCGACGCCACGGCCGGACAGCTCGGTCGCGTGATCGCGGGTCGAGAAGCCGGGCGTGAAGATCAGGTTGATCGACTGCGCCGGCGTGATGTCGGCCGCCTCGTCGCGGCCGACGAAGCCCCGCTCGACCGCCTTGTCGCGGATCCGTCGCCAGTCCATCCCGCGGCCGTCGTCGGTCAGCTCGATGACCACGCGGTTGCCCTTCTGGTAGGCCGAGAGGTCGATCTTGCCGGCCCGCGGCTTGCCGTAGGCCACGCGCTCGTGCGGGGGCTCGATGCCGTGGTCGATCGCGTTGCGGATCATGTGCATCAGCGGATCGCTGAGCTCCTCGACGATCAGCTTGTCGAGCTCGGTGTCGGCGCCCGAGATCGACAGCCGCACCTCCTTGCTCGACTGCCGACCGAGGTTGCGGACCACCCGGGCGAGCTTGTCGAACACCTGCCCGAGCGGGACCATGCGGACCTCGAGGATGCCCTGCTGGAGCAGGCCGAGGCGCCGGTTCATGACCCGCAGCTGGTCTTGGAACTCGCGCACGAACTCGTTGGTGCGATCGGCCCGGTAGAGCCGCTCGACGACGCCGCCCAAGTTGGTGTGGACCAACGCGAGCTCGCCGACGAGGTTCATCAGGTGGTCGAGGCGACGCAGGTCGACGCGGACGGTCTGGCTGAGGCTCTTGAGGCTGATCTGCTCGCCGCCCTCACCGGGACCTTCGCCGTCCTCGTCGCGACCGCGGCCGCGACGGCCACCGCCGCCACCGCCATCGCCGTCGCCACCATCACCACCGCTGCCTTCGTCCTCGAAGTGCGCCTCGTCTTCCTCGACCATCTCGACGGTGACCTTGCCTCGCCGTGCACCAGTGCCCTCGCTCGCGCCCGCCGCGGCGGCCGGAGCCGCTACGCTCGTGGCCGGCTTGCTCGCCGCCGGCTTGCCCGCGGCCGGAGCCGGAGTCGTATTGCTCGGAGAGGGCGTCGGGCTGCTCGCCGGCTTGCTCGCCGCTGGAGTCGGGCTGCTCGCCGGCTTGCTCGCCGCTGGAGTTGGGCTGCTCGCCGGCTTGGCCGGCGTCGGAGTGGGCTTGGCCGGCGCGCTCGCGGGCTTGGCTGGCGCTGCAGGAGCGCTCGCTACCGGAGCAGGGCTCGCTGGCTCGGCCGGCTCCGCGACCTTGCTGATCACGAGGCGCTCGCCGGTGCCGAGCGCCTCGATCGTCACGCCCTCTTCGTTGATCCCGGCCGCGATCTCGGCGAGCGTCGACTTCGAGCCGACCAGGATGTCGAGCTCGATCCGATCCTCGCTGGTGCTGTCGGCGCTCGGCAGGTAGGTGATGACCTCGCCGTAGCTCTTGAGCTTGACCTTGAGCGCCTCGAGGCCAACGTCGATGCGCAGCAGATCGAAGCTCGCGTGGACCCGGTAGACCTGCCGCCCGATGCGGATGTTCTCGCGCAAGCGGTGCTCTTCGTACTCGGTCAGCACGCCGAGGATCGAGCCGTCGAGCCAGGCCAGCGGGTCTTCGCCCTTCTCCTCGGCAGGCTTCGACAGCGCCTCGATCTTGTCGAGGAACTTGCTGATCTCGGCCGGGGTCCCGTGCTCGCCCTCGACCACGTGGGTCAGCAGGTTCTGGAACAGCTCGACCGACTCGAAGAGCAGATCGAGCACGCGCTGGTTGAGCGGCAGCTTGCCGAGCCGCAGGGCATCCAGCGAGTTCTCGAGCTGATGGCTGAGATCGTGGATCTCGTTCATGCCCGCGAGCGACGACAGGCTCTTGAGCGTGTGGATCTGGCGGAACGACTCGTTGAGCAGGTCGGGATCGTAGTCGTCGCCGTCGCGGGTCTGCCCCTCGATCTCGAGCAGCTTGCGCGCGAAGGTATCGATCAGCTCCTGCGCCTCGGACACGAACTCGGGCGAATCACTCACCGGCCCTTGCCTCCCTGCTTGGCGGCCCGATCGGGTCGCGGGTTCTCGGCTGCACCGCGAATGGCGGCCATGAACTCCTCCGGCGTGAAGGGCTTGGCGACGAAGGCCGACGCGCCAGCGGCCATGGCTCGCTCGCGATCGACCTCCGAGGCTTCGCTGCTGATCACGATCAGCGGCGTGTCTGCGTGGCGTGGGGTCTGTCGGACGAAGCGCGTCAGCTCGATCCCGCTGACGTCCGGCATGTTGATGTCGGTCACGATCAATCCGTACAGGTCGCGCGGGAGCGCCCGCAGGGCATCGAAGCCGTTTCCGACCTCGTGGACCTCGTAGTCGCCCTCGGCCTCGAGGATCGAGCTCACGTAGTCGCGCATCGCTCGTGAGTCCTCGACCAAAAGCACTTGGGTCGGCATCGCGGCCCAGTATAGGGGTTGTGGGGCCCGTCGTGGGAGTTTGCCCGTGGGTCCGCGACGCTTGGGCCAAGGCCCCGAACGTGCGTCGTCCGACCCGCTCAGGTGTGCAGGCATGGTCAGCCGCTCGAGCCCTCCGGGCCGAGCCCTTCAGCCCCAATGGGCTGACGAAGCCTCTTCAGCCCACTCGGGCTGACGAAGGCTGGAGGGCCACCCTGTAGGCAGACTCAGCCCTTCAACCCCTGTGCGGGCCGGGGCGGGCCACTGAGCACTCGCCGCAAACGGGCGACCAGCCGCTCGTCGGCGACGACCCACCAGCGCTCGGGCGGCTCCGGAAGACCGGACGGACCCGAGGACGCCCCCAAATCCGGGGCCAGATCCGGAGCCGACGGAGCTCCTCGTTCCTCGAGCGCGGGCTGGTCCGGGCCAGGGAGGTCCGGATCAGGAGCGATCGTTTCGGTGGCTTCGCGCTCGAAGCCGCTCCGCGCCGAGGGCTCGACAGGCTCGACCTCGGCAGGACTGCTCGGCCCTTCCGCCGCGGCCTCGATGCTCGCTGGTGGCTCGACCGGCGTCGCGGATGCGGACGAGGCGATCTCCATCGGTGGAGTCGCCGTCGCTGCGGTCGCCGAGCCGTCGTCCGAAGAGAGCGCGCTCGCAAGCGGAGCCGCGACTCCGATCTGCTCGGCCGCTGCCTCGTCAGGCTCGAGCTTCTCGGTCGAACCAGCCTCGAGCTCGCGCTCGGCCTGCTCGAAGCGATCGAACGCGAGCTCGATCGCCTCGAGCAACGCGGCGAACAAGCGCTCGGCCAGCCGCCGCTCGATCTGCTGTGAGGGCAGCGCAACCAACACTCGCCGAGCTCGCAGGCCGATCGCGACCTCGACCAAGCGCTGGGCCGCTTGCGAGGCCGCGGCATCATCGAACTCGCCGCGCGGGCCGAGCCCGACCAACACGAGGCGCTCGACCGGCAGCCCGCTCGCGCCAGGCATCAGGACCTGCTCGCCCCTCGCTCCACTACAAAAGCCCGAGCGCAGCAGCGTCGAGAGCCGACCCGAGCGACGCCAGTCGATCAACCCCGCGAGGCCTTGCAGCGGCCGCTCGTCGGCGAACACCGGGATCAAGCCGAGATCGACCCGCACGCGATCGGGATCGCCGTCGAGCTCGCAGACACCATCGAGCACCGATCGAGCCAGCGCCTCGACCGTCATCCACGGGCTCGTGCCCTTCGGTCCGGACGGGCCGACGAAGCCCTCGCGGCGAGATCCGACCGAACGCGAGGTCGATGAGGATTGGCCGTGCTCGGCGTCCATGGCGGGCGCCTACGCCTTCGTCCCGTCCGGCGAAGACGAGGATCCGGGACCTCGTTGATCACGCAGCTGCTTGGCGAGCGCCTCGGCGATGCCGTTGACGAACACCGCCGAGCGCTCGCTGCCGTAGCGCGCAGCCAAGCGAACGGCCTCGGCGACCACGACCCCGCGCGGCGTCGCCTCGACCTCGAGCTCGACCGCGCACAGGCGCAGCACGTTGCGATCGACCCGATCCATCCGAGCCAGCCGCCAGCGCTGCGATCGAGCCTCGATCAGCGCGTCGAAGTGATCGGGCTGCGCGAGGTAGCGAGACGTCAGCTGCTCGGCCCAGCGTCGCGCCTGCGAGTCGCCTGCCAGGGTGCTCAACTCCTGCGCGAGCTCGGGGCTCAAGAAGGAATCGTCACCATCGATGGAAGGTGGCTCTCGCCAGAACAGCGCGAGCGCGCGGGCGGCTTGCTCGCCGGGATAAGACTCGAGGTGGCACAAGGCCCACAGCGCGAGCTCGCGGCCGCGCGCGCGCGCTGGGCTGCGACCCGACGAGCGGGAAGACGAGTCGTTCCGGGGAGCTTGGGCCATGCTCGTGCTCGGTGCTCTGGACTGACTCGGCGTCACACGCTCGTCGAGCGACCCGGAGTAGCGAGCGCTCGAATGCTCGCGTAGAGCCGCGCCTGCTCGACGCCCGCCAGCGCGGCCTCGCTGCCCTTGTTGCCCAGCTTGCCACCCGCACGGTGGAGCGCCTGCTCCAGATCGTCGGTCGTGAGCACGCCGAAGATCGCTGGCCGCCCGTGCGCGATGCCGGCCGCGGCGATGCCCTTGGCTGCCTCGCCAGCGATCAGATCGAAGTGGATGGTGTCGCCGCGCATCAGGCAGCCGAGCGCGATCGCGGCGTCGAAGCTGCCGGTCGCGAGCACGCGATCGACCACCTGCGGCAGCTCGTAGCTACCCGGCGTCCGGAACACCACCACGTCGGCGGGCGCGGCCCCGGCTCGCAGCAGCGCATCGACGGCGCCGGTCAGCAGGTTCTCGGTCACGAGCGCGTTCCAACGAGCGACCACGACCGCAAAGCGCAGCCCCTTGGCGTCGAGGTTGCCCTCGACCACGCGAACCTCGAAGAGCGGGCCCTGCATGCCGGGCGGACATAACCGGCGCAGGCCGGGTAAGCAAGCGGCTGTTTGCGCCCCCCGCAGGCGTCGTGCACTCTGCCACGCACGGCCGCGAAGCGGCTGCGAGGTCGCGCAGCGACCTCGCAGGGCTGGTTTAGGGTTCGCAGTCGTTCGTTTGGCCCCCAGAGGGGGGCTTGGCTCGTTCACTGGGGAGCGCGTCGAGGGGCGACCAGATGCTGAGCTCGATCGGTCGGGGGGCTTGGTTCGTTCGCTGGGCCAAAGCCGCGCAAGCGCAGC
The DNA here is from genome assembly GCA_965649595.1 of uncultured Myxococcales bacterium. GTDB lineage: Bacteria > Myxococcota_A > Polyangia > Nannocystales > Nannocystaceae > Plesiocystis. The sequence goes on from CBFGLP010001153.1 coordinate 5,995, forward strand.
GAGTTGGCTAGCACCGACACGCTCGACAGCGACATCGCGGCGCTCGCGAGCACCGGCGAGAGCTGCCAGCCGGTCCACGGGTAGAGCAGCCCGGCGGCGATCGGGATACAGACCAGGTTGTAGACGAACGCCCAGCCGAGGTTCTGTCGGACGTTGCGCATCGTCGCCCGAGCCAAGCGCAGCGCTGTCGGCAGGCTGCCGATGTCGGCCCCGAGCAGGCCGAGCTCGGCGGTCGCCTTGGCCACGTCGGTCGCTCCGCCGACCGCCACGCCGACGTGGGCGGCCGCGAGCGCGGGCGCGTCGTTGATGCCGTCGC
>CBFGLP010001154.1:0-4417 GCA_965649595.1 uncultured Myxococcales bacterium
GCGCGAGGTCGGAGCCGACGCGGTCGGCCTCTCGGGCCTGATCACGCCCTCGCTCGACGAGATGGTCCACGTCGCCCGCGAGATGCAGCGGCTCGAGTTCTCGGTGCCGCTGCTGATCGGCGGCGCGACGACCAGCCGGCAGCACACCGCGATCAAGATCGCGCCCAACTACACGCACCCGACCATCCACGTGCTCGACGCGTCGCGGGTTGTCGGGGTGGTCTCGGATCTGCTCGACGGCGATCGCCGTCGCTCGCTCGATGCTCGCAACCGGGCCGAGCAGGCCGAGCTGCGCGAGCTGCATGCGAAGCGGCGCAGCCACCCGATCGTCCCGCTCGCCCGCGCGCGCAAGCAGGCGCCCTCGCTCGTGCACGGGCCGAAGACCATCTCGAAGCCCTCGTATCTCGGCCGCCGGGTGGTCACCGACGTCCGCTTGGCCGAGGTCGCCGAGTACATCGACTGGACCTTCTTCTTCACCGCCTGGGACCTGCGCGGCAGCTTCCCGGCGATCCTCGAGCACGAGAAGTACGGCGCAGCGGCGCGCGAGCTCTACCAGAACGGTCGCGAGCTGCTCGCCGAGCTGATCCGCGCCGACGAGCTCGGCCTGCGGGCGGTGCAGGGTTTTTGGCCGGCCAACCGCGAGGGCGACGACATCGTGCTCTGGCACCCGGACGCGATCGGCGAGCGCGAGCTGCTGCGCTTCAACATGCTCCGCCAGCAACAGCTCCGCAGCCAGAGCGAGGGCGCAGCCGAGCCCGAGTTCCGCTCGCTGGCCGACTTCGTGGCCCCGCGCGAGAGCGGCTTGGTCGACTACATCGGCGCGTTCGCGTGCACGGCGGGCGTTCACGCCGACGCGATCGCGGCTCGCTACGCGCAGGCCCACGACGACTACCGGGCGATCCTGGTCAAGGCGCTCGCCGATCGTCTGGCCGAGGCCTACGCAGAGCTCTTGCACGAGCGCGCGCGCAGGGACTGGGGCTACGGCCGTGACGAGGCGCTGACGAAGCAGGATCTGATCGCCGAGCGCTATCGCGGAATTCGGCCGGCGTTCGGCTATCCGGCGTGCCCCGATCACACCGAGAAGCGCAAGCTCTTCGAGCTGCTCGGCGCGCCCGAGCAGGGCATCACCCTGACCGAGACCTGCGCGATGATGCCGGCCGCGAGCGTCAGCGGCATCTACCTCGGGCACCCGGACTGCCGCTACTTCACGCTCGGCAAGATCGGTCGTGATCAGATCGAGGACTACGCCGAGCGCAAGCACATGAGCGTGGCCGAGGTCGAGCGCTGGCTCGCGCCCAACCTCGGCTACGAGCAACCAGAGCGGGTCTGCTAGCAGCCCATCAGGGGCCCAAGACCAAGCAGTGTGCTGCGTCGACGCCCGGCAAGCCGAGCGCGGCGCAGAGCTGCTCGTAGAGCTCCGTGTCGACCGTCACCTGACCGACCGGTCCGCAGTCGACCAGGTCGCCGGGGCAGGTCCAGGGATCCATCCCGCCGGTCCCACACGCAAACGAGGGCGCGGCGGCTTCGACCGCGGCCTGCTGGTCCGGCTCGACGCAGATCCACACGCTGTCGCAGAAGCTGCCGACGCCCCAGCCATCGTCGGCGATGCCTTGACCGAGGAACTGGTTGTCCTCGCAGGACTCTTCGGTGTCGCTCGAGTCGGTGGTGTCGGAGTCGGTGGTGTCCGAATCGGTGGTGTCCGAATCGGTCGAGCTGGTCGTGTCTGCCTCGGACTCGTCGCTGCCCGAGCCATCGGAGCCCGTCTCGCTCGTGCTGCTCTCGGACCCGCTCGAGTCGCTCGAGTCGCTCGACGACTCTCCGAGCTCGTCGTCAGTCTGCCCCTCGCCCGAGCAGCCGCCGAGCGTGACCAGGCTGGCGAGCGAGAGCGGCAGGACGAAGGCTTGTGGCTTGGCGCGTGGCATGAACAGGCGGCTCCGCTCTGGGGGCTGTTAGCATACACAGGGCGACACGCCGGGGGGCGAGGGCGTGAGCCCGTCCTGACAATTCCAACTCGAGCGTCGCGTGATTTGGCCTGCTAGGCCGTGCTCGCTGCGAGTCCGTGATCTGGACCGCTAGATCGGCGAACCCCGTGAGTGGTCGAGCCTTCGAGATCCACCAGCGAGAGCGAACGAGGGGGGCGGTCGAGGGAGGTGCTTGGGTTATGCTCGCCCGACCATGACGACTCACCGCCCCCTGCTCCCTCGTCTGATTGGTGGACTCGCCGCTGCGGTCCTCGGCATCGGCATCGGCCTCACGCTCATGCCCGAGGAGGCCGAGGCCGCGAACATCCCGAGGCAGATCCAGCCGGGCTCGCGTCCGCACTTCTTTCAATTTGGGTTCGGCGTCGCCAATGCCTTCGTCGGCGCGGGCGGCTTCGATGATCCCGATCTCGATCCCGACTACCGCGGCCCCTACGGGTGGGGTCGGGGCCGTGGGGATCGTTGGTGGTATGGCCACAGCACCTTCAAGTTCCAGCAGGAGCTCGGCTTCCACCTCAACGGCACGCCCAAGGGTCCGGCGCTCGGGTTCATCGTTCAGGAGGAGATCGGCTACAACAACTTCTATGGCGGCTTGCCCTTCGGTTTCGTGATCGCGCCGCGCTTTCAGTGGGACATCCAGCCGGTCAAGAACCTCGCGCTATACCTCGCGCCTAACATCTCGGTCGGCTACCACGGCATCGTCTGCAATCGCTGCGATTGGAACGGCCTGAACATCGCCCACTTCGCCAACATCCAGTTCGGCATGAACGCGCGGCTGGTCGTGGTCGACCGCTTCATCGCCTGGCTGGTGCTGCCCGAGTTCGAGTTCATGGTCGGGCCCTACGGTTCGTTCGTCGGCCGCTACCAGTTCATGACCGGCGTCGGTATCGCGTTCCCCTGAGGGGGCTTCGTCGGCCCGTCCGGGCCGATGGGCTCGCTTCGGCGTCAGGCCGACTCGGCGTCGGTGGTCAGCACCGGGTCGGCCTCGACGTGCTCGGCCTCCATCATCGTGACTACGCACTGGAGCTGGTGGAGCAGCTCGAGCCGCTGCGGCTCGGGTAGATCCGCGAGCCGGCGAACGAACTGCTCCTGCAGGGGGGTCGGGAGTCGAGCGAGTCGACCAGCGCCCATCTCTGTGAGGGAGAGGGAGACTTTGCGGCGATCGCGAGTTCCGCGCTCGCGCAACACCAACCCGGCCCGCACCAAGCGCTCGAGGATGCGCGAGACGGTCGCAGCGCTGAGCTGCACCGTCTCGCTCACGCGTGCGACCGTCACCTCTTCGCCGGCGCGCTCCAACTGCCGGATCGCCCGCATACAGAGCAACTGAGGCACCGTGAGCCCATGATCGCGCGCCAAGGTCCGCGAATGGTCCGAGATTCGCCGCACGATCTTTCGAATAGCCCGCAGGATCTGCTCGGAGGGGTCGGAGTAAGGCATTGCGAATCGGCTCAACCTACACCCCTCGAGCTACCCGTGCGAGTGCGAAGTTCCCCTCAGTCCGGTGCCCAAGATATTCGCAGAGGCCAATGTCAGGCCATGTGCGCAGCAATTGTTCGTAGGCACAGCAGATCGGATTAGCAAGCCCCCCAAGAGGCAAAAGAAGAACGAGGGCCGGAAAGGACCCTCGTTTTGTAGCCACCGATTCCCGAGGAGTAATTCCCGAGGAGCAATTCCCGAGGAATAATTCCCGAGTGGCCCGTCAGCTCCCGAGGGCGCTGACGAGCCATTCGTCTCAGTTCCCGGGCGGCGGGCAGTCGACCTCGATTAGGGTGACGTAGCGCGGCATGGTCGGGAACACCGGGTGCAGCACCGTGCACTCGCGCTCGGGGTGATCGACAGTGATCGTGTACGCACCGCCGTCCGCGGGGTCGAGGTTGAACGCGACCCAGAAGGGCAGCAGCGACGAGTCGATCGTGTTGCCGTTGAGCGTCGGCTTGTTCTCGGCGTCGACCCCGTAGAAGGTGTCCGTCGGGAGCGGGGGCTCGAAGGTGATGATCGCACCGGTGGCGGTCGGCTGCAGCAGGCGAACGATCACGACGGCCTTGGTCTCGTCGGCCATGATCTCCGGGTTCTGCTCCTGCAGGATCATCAGCTGGGTATTGATCAAGGCGTTGCTGACCTGGCCGAGCTGGAGGTCGTCGACATCGGTGTCGGGCAGCATGGCCGGACGGATGCCGCCCCAGTAATCGGCCTCGTTGCCATCGAGCAGGAAGAACACCTCGGTGCTCGGTGGCATGCCAGCGATCGAGTAGAGCCCACCGTCACCGCTGACGGTCTCGAAGCCGGGCATGTCCATGACCGAGACGTTGGCGCCTACGATGCCCATCATCGTGAAGAAGTCCGTGACCTCGCCGCTGACGTTGATCTCGGTCTGGCCGGTCTCAGTCTCGGTCTCGGTCTCGGTCTCGGTGTCGGTCTCGGTCTCGCTGGTGGCGTCG
>CBFGLP010001155.1:0-3140 GCA_965649595.1 uncultured Myxococcales bacterium
GCATGCGTCGTGCTGCTGGTTTAGCCCCCCGCATGCGTCGTGCACTTAGCCACGCACGACCGCTGCGCGGTCGCGAGCTCGCTACGCGAGCTCGGTGGGCTGGTTTCGGGTTCGCAGTCGTCCGGTTGGCCCCCCGGAGGGGGGCTTGGTTCGTCTCCGTGACGACGTGCACCTTTGGGTTCGCAGTCGTCCGTTTTGGTCCCCCGCAGGGGCGGGGAGGGACCGGCTATGGTCCCTCCATCGAGATCACACGCGCGTGGCGAAGCGCTCGCCTTCGAGGCGTCCGGCCCACAGCGCGGCCGCCAGCCCCGGACCTTCGACGATCTCCCGGACCATGCTCGGGTGACCGACCTCGCCCGAGAGCGCGGCCCACTCGATGTCGCGCTCGAGGAAGATCTCGCGCTGCGTCGACCAAGCGTCGCTCGCATCGCCGTAGACGTAGAGACGCATGAAGCCCGGGACCCGGCGCCAACCTTCGCCTGGATGTGCGCCCGAGGGGATCCAACGCAGCTCGCGGCTCTGTTCCGCGACGATCATTCGGCCCTGCCAGGCCTTCCAGGGGTTGGGCAGGCGATCACGGAAGCGGCGACGATGATCGAACTCGGCCCAGTGCAACTCGAACTCCTCGGCGGTGATCTCCTCGGCGTCCGGATGGCTGACCATGAAGCCGACGCTGACCGGCCGGCGCAGCAGGATGTCTTCGGGCGAGAAGCGGACGCCCTCGGCGTGGACCTGAAGTTGGCGATGCACCCAACCTTCGGCGTCGACCTCGTAGAGGGTCACACCCGGCGCGCCGTCTTCGCTGCCTTTGTACATTCGGATGAAGCGCATCGTCGTCTCCAAGCGTCTGAAAAATCGAATCAACGCTCCGAAGGGCCGGCTGCACGCGGAGCCAGGCCCATGGCCTCCAGCGCAGGGGTGCTGCGACCACACTCGGCGAGCAGCTTGGTGAAGGTAGCGATCGCAGCTACGCCAGCCTCGGCGAGCTCCGGCTCGCGCTCTGGGTTGCGAGCCAGGTGATCACGCACCGCCGTGGCCAAGCAGGCGCAGCGAGCCTCTCGTCCATCCAACCACTTCATGCCCGCGCCAAGCTGACCGTCGAGTTGCTCGCGCAGACCCTCGACGAGCGCCGAGGGCATGAGCACTGCCAGCGCCTCGATCTCGAGCGCGATGGCCAAGAGCGTCCAGGGGGCCGGACCGCTCGACGCGATCTCGTAGAGGCTCACGACCTCGTCGAGCGAAGCGCTCGGCACCGCCGAGAGGCTCGCGACCAGATCCACCCGTCGACCCCAGCGGTGGTTCCAGTCTGCAATCAGCTGGGTCACGCCCTCGAGCACTTCTTCTTGAAAGGTCCAGGTCTCTTCGGCGATCCGCTCGAGCGTCTCGCCGAGCGTCACGTCGCCCTGCTCCGCTGCGCGGCGGCCAGCGCTTCGCAAGAGCAGCGCCGTGCGGTCCGCGAGTTGAACCTCCGCGATCGCCAATCGGATCACGATCGCCTGGGCCGGACCCAACTCGAGCCTCGCGTCACGGACGAGCTGCAGATCCGGCTCCGCGGACGCCCGAGCCCGGCTCGCCGCGATACGGGCGGCGTAGGCCGAGCCTTGGGCAGCGAAGGTGGCGTCGAGGGCAAACATGGAAGCAACCATCACGAGCACGGACCGTTCCGGACCGGCACATCCGTGTGCCAGCATCGCGGGACGCCCTCATCCCTATCGGCGCCGGGGCGCCGATGGAGGAGTGGGGTGACTGATCCCCTCAGCCTGGGAGCTCAGTCAGGCCTTCGATGCACTCGGTCTCGCGGTAGACCGAATATATCGATTACGGTTCGGCCGAAATCGTCGCACTCGATCCGTCGAGTCGGACGAGGGGCCGACCGTCGCCTCGTCGCAATTCATATCTACACCGGTACTGCCGACTTTTCAACAGATACATCGAAAAAAATCCAGTGGCGCTGAACGGCATGGTTCCAGTCAGAGTGGAAGAGCACAATCGCTCTGCTCTAGAAGCGCGAGTTCGGTCCGCGAGTCGACCGCTGACGCATGAGCATTGTTTTGAGCCTAGTGGCGCCTTCGCCACCAGAAACTACCACACTTGATCCTACGAACAGGACAGTAAAATTCTGGCTCAAACTGGAGACGATGTCGGATAACGAGCGAGAACCGGCCAGACGGATTTCAGCTCGACTGAATTTGCGATGCCGGCGCCGAGCCATTCCAGACGTGGGCACGATTCATAGCTCCGCGCGCGATCGCGTCCCGATTGAATGAATACACTCTGGCGAATCGCCACCTCTCCTGCACGCCTAATGCGTGCAGGAGAGCGCGATGCTCAGCGTGGGGCGGCCGCGATGTTGCCCCCGTCGACCGGCAGCACCGCCCCGGTCGTGCTCTCGGCCTGCGCGAGCGCGACGAAGGCCTGCGCGACGTCGTCGGCAGAGACCTCGCGCTGCAGCAAGTTGCTGCGGAAGTACGCGTCGAGCTCGAGCCCGCGCGCCTGGGCGCGGCGCTCGAGGTCCCCGAGCGCGAGCAGGTTGGTACGGATGCGATCGGGGTTGACCGCGTTGGATCGGATGCCGTGCTCGCCACCTTCGATCGCGTATTGCTTGGTCAAGGCGACCAACGCAGCCTTCGGCAGCGCATAGGGGCCAAAACCAGGCCCGGGGTTGAACGCCGACTTCGACGCGTTGAAGAGCAAGAACCCCCCCATCCCTTGCTGACGCAGGATCTGGAACGCCGCCGCGGCGACCCACTGGTGAGCGAAGAAGTTGACCGCGAAGCTCTCCTGCAACAATTCTGGCGGGCACTCGGCGATTGGCGCCTGCGGTGCAACCCCGGCGTTGGAGACCACCCCGTCGAGGCCACCATAGCGGTCGACGCAGCGCGAGAGGCTGGCTGCGATCGCGGATGCGTCCCGCACGTCCAGCGCCTCACTCGCTGCCCCGAGCCGCTTGGCCACGCTCGCCAGCGCGTCAGCGTCGCGATCGACCAAGTAGAGCGCCGCCCCGGCCCGCGCGAAGGCGCGAGCCGTCGCCACCCCAATTCCTGCCGCGGCGCCCGTGATGTAGACGATCCGACCCTCGAGTGGACGGACCTGCTGCTTGCCCAGCTTGGCCTGCTCGAGCGACCAGTACTCCATGTCGA
>CBFGLP010001156.1:0-1744 GCA_965649595.1 uncultured Myxococcales bacterium
TCCCCCGATCCCCGAGTCGCCGAGCAGCAGATCGAAGCCATCATCTTCTATCTCACGACCTGCGGGTACATCGACAGCGAGTTCGACCTCAGCGAGAAGGCGTTCGTGCGCGCCTACCTGCGCAAGGTCGTGACCGCGCGCATCGACGACCGCCACGGTGACCAGCTCTCGCCAGAGGAGCGCTTCGAGGCCATCGAGCGCGAGCACGAGCACTACGTCGAGGTCTTTCAGCAGATCGATCGCGAGGTCAAGGAGCTGTTCACCGAGGCCGTCGCCGAGGGCGAGGACAGCTCGGGCTTCGTGACCTCGAAGCTCAAGCTGCGCTGCTTCGAGATGTTCAAGGACCTCGACGAGGGCAACCGCGCCGCCCTGCTCGAGGTCGTCGACGAATTCATCGGCGCCGATGGGGTCGTGCACGCCGAGGAGGTAAAGTTCCGTAACGAGCTGGCCGCGCTGCTCGAGCAGGACCCGATGGTCGCCGTCGAGGACGTGGTTGCCGACGAGGTCGCGCTCGACGAGCCGATCGAGCTGGTCCCGCGGACCGAGAACCACCCCTTCTTCACCAGCTTCGAGCACCACTACTCGGCCGATCCCGGCAAGATCCGCAAGCAGATCGAGGCCGACCTCGCCGTGCTCGACGAGGCCCAGGCCAAGTGGGACGCGCTGCGAGCCCAAGGCAAGGGCAAGCTCACCGGCCACACGAGCGTCGACAGCTTCGAGCTCGGCTCGCCCGGCTTCCTCGACGGCAACGTCTACGTCGTCCCGCCCAGCGACCGCGACTTCGAGCTGATCGTGCTCGGCGATCTCCACGGCTGCTATTCGTGCCTCAAGGGCGCGCTGATGCAGGCCGACTTCATGGAGAAGGTCCGCCGCTACCGCGCCGATCCGGCCAACAACCCCGAGATCAAGCTGGTCTTGCTCGGCGACTACATCGACCGCGGCCGGTTCTCCTATAACGGCATCCTGCGGACCGTGCTCAAGCTGTTCCTGACCGTGCCCGAGCACGTCTACGTGCTGCGCGGCAACCACGAGTACTACATCGAGTATCAGGGCCGGGTCTACGGCGGCGTCCGCCCGGCCGAGGCGATCAATTCGCTGGCCAACTATGTCCCCGACGAGGTGTTCGAGCGCTACCTCGCGTTCTTCGACGCGATGCCCAACATGCTGCTGCACGATCGCATGCTCTTCGTGCACGCGGGCATCCCTCGCGACGCGCTGATCCGCGAGCGCTGGAAGGATCTGTCCACGCTCAACGATCCGGACATTCGCTTCCAGATGCTGTGGAGCGACCCGAGCCGGGCCGACGCGATCCCGGAGGATCTCCAGGCCGCGTCGGCTCGGTTCCCGTTCGGCCGCAAGCAGTTCCGCGCGTTCATGGGCAAGCTCGGCTGCAACCTGCTCGTGCGCGGGCACGAGAAGGTCAACGCCGGGTTCAAGAGCGTGTATCGCGACGAGGACATTCGCCTGTTCACGCTCTTCTCGGCCGGCGGGATCGACAACAACGACATCCCGCCGGACAGCAACTACCGCGACGTCCGGCCGATGGCGCTGACGATCAAGCGCACCAAGGGCGAGATCAAGGCGACCCCTTGGGCGATCGACTACGCGAGGTACCAGCGGCCGGAGCTGAACGCGTTCATGTCGCGAGCCCCCGAGATCGATATTTAATAACCCCCCGCAGGCGTCGTGCACTCTGCCACGCACGGCCGCTTTGCGGCCGCGAGGTCGCTACGCGACCTCGCGG
>CBFGLP010001157.1:0-3396 GCA_965649595.1 uncultured Myxococcales bacterium
CGGCCGCCTTTTGCGTGTCGGGGGCGATCCAGCTGGTCGCCTTGCCGAAGGGGGTGAGGAACTGGATGTTCATCCAGCGCAGCCCGAGGTCCCAGCACAGCTGCGCGAGCTTGTCGATCTTGTCGTGGTTGCCCTTGGTTACCGTGATGTTCATGCCCAGCTCGACGCCTTTGGGCGCGTAGCGGAGGCAATTGCGGATGCCCTGTGTGGTCTGCTCGAACGCTTCGGCCACGCCGACCTGCTGCGCGTGCGAGCGGGCGTCGTGGCCGTGGACCGAGAAGAGCAAGGTCGTGAGCCCCGAATTTACTAGCGACGCCGCGTACTTTTCATATACGCAGCGGCGGCCGTTGGTGGTCACGTTGATGCGAGAGTAACCGAGCTTTCGCGCGGTCTTGATCAGCGGGATCAGCTCGGGGTTCAGGGTCGGCTCGCCGCCATCGAAGTCGACCATCTCGACGCCCTGCTGGCGATACTTCTCGAGCAATTCGCGTTGCCGGGTCGGGTGGCCGTCGAGCTGCGTGCGCGTACCGACCGCACAAAACGTGCAGTGGTTGTTGCACACGTAGGTGACGTTCATGATCAGCTTCTTGGGCCCCTGCGAGGCGGCGAGCCGCTGCTGGAAGGTCCACATGAACAGCTCGAGCGTCTCCCTCGCTACAACCTCGTCTGATCCGGCGGAGGCCGGCCAAGAGGGCGCGGTCTGAAAGTAGGGGCCCCAGTCCTGCACGACCGGCAGCTTGGCGCCGCGTCGCTCGGCCTCGGCGGCGAGCTGCGTGCCGGGCAGCGGGGTCGCGTATTGCACGGCCGGCCAGGCTCGATACTCGTCCCACAGCCGCAACGCAAAGCTCAGCGTGCCGTTGATCTCGCTCGCGCTCTCGCCCGGGAGCCCGATCATATAGTGAATCATGAGGGGCACGCCGGCTTCGTGCGCGCTTCGGGCCGCGTCCTCGATCGCCTGCAGGTTCAATTGCTTGCGGACGACCTCGGTGACGACCCGCTGCACGCCCGACTCGGCGCTGACGCTGACCATGTTGACCCGGCCGCGCATCGCCTCGAGGTGGCGCGGGAGCAGATAATCGGCGCGCATTCCATTCGGGCAATCGAACTGGAGGTCGTGCGATTCGATCGCCTCGATAAAGCGATCGAAGTGCCGCTCGTTGACGTTGATCAATTCGTCGAGCACCTCGAGCCGGGTCGCGCCCAAGCCATTTAGATATGCAACATATTCACCGAGGTGATCCGGCGAATAGCGGCGCTGCTTCTTCGGCTCGCCGCGCGGCGTCTCGGGGTTGCTCGAGCAGTGAATGCAAGTAAACGGGCAGCCGCGGCTGGTCACCAGCGGGAGCGTTCGCCCGTCGATCGGAAAGGTCCACGTGCCGCGCCCGAGGTCGGCGACGACGCTGGCCTTGAATTGATCATAGGCGGCCAGATCGACGCGATTCCAGGCAGGAAAGGGCAGGTCGTCGAGCACCGGCGTGCCGCCGCGATGGGTCCCCTGCGGCCGCTCGCCGGCCTCGAAGTAGCGCCGCAGCAGCGCGGGTACGGTCTGCTCGGCCTCGAACTTTATCCACGCGTCGACCTCGGGATAGCTGGCGAGCACCTGCTCGCCGGAGACCTCGACGTAATGCTGGCCGGATTGATAGCAATCGGCGAGCAGGATCACGGCCTGAGGAAAACGCTCGCGCAGGCTCGCTAGCAGCGGCGCGAGCACGTCGTCGCGATGCGGGGGCCGATGAAAGGGCGTGTACGCGACGACGATCGCGGCAAAGTCCAGATCGGCGGCGTGCTCGGCCAGCTTGGCCAAGACAACCTCGGTCGGCGCCCCGAGCAGCGCACGACCATCGTCCCGCCAGCGCAGCCGCGCGCCGGGCAGCGCGTAGGCGTCGACGAGCTCGACCCGCGCCGCCCCGAGCTCCCGCTCGAGCACCGCCGCGAGCTGCACCGCGCCGAGGTCCGCGAAGTAGGGGTAGTCGATGAAGTCCCGCGCGACCGAGACCGGCGGATGGAGCACGAGGACGCGGGGCTCGGCCATGTCGGGGGCCAGCATATCATGGCGATCTGCGCCAAACGGCTGCACCGGAGTCGAGCGGGCGCTGCTATCGCAAGCTTTCGCGCAAGCTCCCGCGGCTCGCGTGGTTGCGGGAGCCTGAGTCAGCGCTCGGCGCCGCAGCTCGGGCAGCGGGGATCGTCGATCTCGACGTAGTAGTTCACCTTGCAGCTGGGGCAGAGCTCTTGCTTGGTCGGCACCGCGACACCGCTGGCGTAGACCTTGGGGGCGACCGGCTCGTCGCCCTGCACGAACAGGTCGGCGACCTCGACGAAGAGCTCGAGCGTCTGCAGGACCGTCGGCGCGATCGCTTCGCCACGCGCAGGTCCGACCGCGAGCGTGCATTCGACCTCTTGCGGACCGATCCGGATTCCGTCGGTGCACTCGCGGGTCAGCGCGGCCAGCCGCTCGCGCAGCGAGCCGGGGAGCACCCGCCAGAGCGCGAGGTGTTGCTCGCGCTCGTCGTCGGTGGTGACCAACACGACTCCGGGCGACACCTCGGGCTCGGAGGAGTCTGGGCTAGCTGGGCTCTCGAAGTCGCGCTCCGGCATGGTCGCCCGAGTGAGGCTGAGCAGGCCACGCCGGTTGATGAAGCGGACCATCACGTCCGAGGCGCCAGCGTAGTTGCACGTGACGGAGATCGGTCGCTGACGAAACATGCCGCGCAGCTCGACCTCGCGGCGCTCGTCGAAGACCTGGATCCCGGCGTTCTCGCAGACGCGGCGGATCTGGTGCAGCTCGTCGCTCAGGTAGGTCTCGCGATCGTCCCAGTCCAGCTTCGCCCACGACTCCGGCGAGAGTGGGTTGGGAGCGTCGACCCCGGGCCTGACGGCCTGGTCTTCGTCCTGGCGTCGCTTGCCGAACAAGAACCTCAGGAAGTTCACGCAGCGAGGCTATGACTGGCATCGACGGCGTCGACTGAAGGCACGTTGCTGCGTCGTCTGCCGTGAGTGGATCGGTTGAGGCTCTGTGAGCCGAGCGGAGCGATGTGCGACGTGGCTAGCCGTGCCGCGGTCAATTCAGCCCCCGTGGGGCTGACGAAGGCAATTTGGCCGGAAGTGCACGTTGCCGTCGCCGTCGAGCTGCACGGTCCAGCGCCGCTCGCCGGTGCCCAGCGACCAGGCCTCGAAGCGGCCATGCGCGACCTCGGCGAGCAGCGTGTCCGGAGCGTCACCGAACGCGAGCTGCTTGGCCGTGCGGACCCGAATCGGGTCATCCGAGACGCTCCACAGCTCCGAGACCATCCAGTCTCGCTCGACGATCAGGTGGCTGCCGTCGCTCGCGACGCGCAGCCATCGACCGTCGAGGTCGCGGCCGGCTTCGTAGATGTCGAAGATCCCGCCGCGTGG
>CBFGLP010001158.1:0-1506 GCA_965649595.1 uncultured Myxococcales bacterium
CTCGCGCGCCGACTCGGGCCAATCCAATCCGAGCGCCGCCTCGACCCGCTCGGCCACGAAGCTGATCCGCTCGACCAAGCCGCCACACCAGCCGAGCTCGAACCTGGCCAAGGCGAGCGCGACAGGCCCGAACAGGTGCGCCCGGTGGCGGACGAGCAGCTCGTCGAAGCTCGCGCTCAGACGCGAGCGCTGCTCGGGATCCGACTCATGCTCGATCGCCAGGCCCGTCATCGCCAGCACTCCTCGTGGATCACCGACGCTCTGCAGCCAGTCCGCATAGACCTCGATCGCCGCACGGGGATCCGCGGCCGCACGGATCTCGGCCTCGAGCCGCGGCTCGCGGGCGCTGACCGAGCGCAGCAGCTCGATCCCGTCGCTAGCGAGCGCGAGCCCCTGCTCTCGCCACGTCGCGCACTGCTGCGCGGCCTTGGTCAGCACGGCCTCCGCCGAGCCCAGCACGACCTTCTCGACCGACCGCCACTCGCCCGCGCGACCGCGCTCGAGCGCGAGCTCAGTCCTCGTCCAGCGCAGCCGCTCGACCGGCTGATCGCCGCGCAGCGGATGCTCGGGATCATAGGCGTAGCGAAAGCCCGGCTCGTCGATCAATTCGATCTGGCTCTCGACCGCCTCGAAGCGCTCGGAGATCTCCCGCGCCCGCTCGGGCTCGATCCCACGCAGGAATATCTGCCCACAGTCGACGACGTCCTTGCACTCCTTGAGCCCCGCCCCAGTCAGCTCGTGGACCAGCCTGATCGCGTCGAGCTTGCGCGGCCCGTCGACATGGCGCAGCGCGACCGTCGAGGCCCCGAGCTCGGTCTCATCCATCGCTCGACGCCCGCTCGAGCACCATCATCGTGAACGCTACCGCGTGCCGATCGTCGGCCTCGTGCCGCTCGCTGCTCACCGCTTTCCACTGCGCAGGATCAAACTCCGGAAAGTACGTGTCCCCCTCGAACACCCCGTGGACGCGGGTCAGGTAGAGCCGATCGGCAAGCTCCAGAGCCTCCGCATAGAGCCGGGTCCCGCCGATCACGAACGCCTCCGTCTCCCCCGCCTGCTCCGCCAGCGCCAGCCCCTCGCTCAGCGACCGCACCACTTTCGCCCCCTCGGGCGAAAAATTCTCCCGCGAGGTCACCACCACGTTGACCCGCTTGGGCAGCGGCTTTCCCCGCGACTCCCAGGTGTTGCGCCCCATGATCACCCAATGTCCCTCGGTCACCCGGCGAAAGTACCGATACTCGTCCGGCAGGTGCCAGGGCAGCGCATTATCCTTACCGATCACGCCATTTTCGGCCGCCGCGGCGATCAGCGAGACCTTCATCTTCGGCTTGGATTCATTCATACGGCCACCGGCGCCTTGATGTGCGGGTGCGGGTCGTACCCGACCAATTCGAAGTCTTCATATTTATATTCGAACAGCGAGTCCGGCACCCGCCCATCAAGGCGCCGGTGGCCGTATGAATGAATCCAAGCCGAAAATGAAGGTTTCGCTGATAGCCGCGGCGG
>CBFGLP010001159.1:0-1503 GCA_965649595.1 uncultured Myxococcales bacterium
CAAGCTCGAGCGCAACCTCGGCGGCATCAAGGACATGCCCAAGCTTCCGGGCGCGGTGTTCGTGATCGACCCCGCCAAGGAGCACATCGCGGTCGCCGAGGCCAACCGGCTCGGCATCCCCGTGGTCGCGCTGGCCGACACCAATGCGGACCCCAGCCGCATCCAGTACATCATCCCCGGCAACGACGACGCGATCCGGTCGATCAAGCTGATCACCACCAAGATCGCCGACGCGGCGGCCGAGGGTGGACGTCTGGGCAAGCAGCGGGCCGTCAACGAGGCCGACATCGACGCCGCGCCCGCGCCGATCCGCGTGACCACTGGTGGCGACGGTCCCAAGGTCGAGCTGGTCTCGCGCCGCACCCGTCTGCCCGCCCCCGAGGCCGCTGCTTCGCCTGAGGGCGGGGAAATCGGCACGGAGCGCGACGCGGACTGATCCTCGCGCCCGAGCAAACCTCTCAACTTCCAGCGAGACACGAGAAGAGCGATGGCAAACGTAACTGCAGAGATGGTCAAGGAGCTCCGCGAGCGCACGCAGGCGGGCTTGCTCGACTGCAAGAAGGCGCTCGTCGAGGTCGATGGCGACATGGACAAGGCCATCGAGTTCCTGCGCAAGAAGGGCCTGTCCCGCGCCGCCTCCAAGGCCGGCCGCATCGCGACCGAGGGCGCCGTGGTCAGCTACATCCACGGCAACCGCGTCGGTGTGCTGCTCGAGGTCAACTGCGAGACCGACTTCGTGGCCGCGACCGACGGCTTCAAGGAGTTCTGCCGCGACGTCGCCCTGCAGATCGCCGCCATGAACCCCAAGGCGCTCCGCCGCGAGGATCTCGACGCCGCGATGATCGAGAGCGAGCGCGCGGTCCTGCGCGAGAAGGCGCTCGCCGAGGGCAAGCCCGCGCAGATCGTCGACAAGATCGTCGACGGGCAGATCAACAAGTTCTACTCGGAGCACGTGCTGCTCGAGCAGAAGTTCGTCAAGGACGACAAGAAGACGATCGAGGAGCTCACCAACGAGCTGATCGCCAAGATCGGCGAGAACGTGAAGATCCGCCGCTTCACCCGCTACGAGCTCGGCGAGGGGCTCGAGAAGAAACAAGAGAACTTCGCCGCGGAGGTCGCGGCGCAAGTGAAGGGCTCCTGAGCCCGAGAAAGGAAGCGGGGCTGGTCCCCGCTTTCTTTTTGTCCTCTACCTTGGCACGCCAGCCCCCAGCAACCCACCGGAGACACCATGCCGACACCGACCAATGTCTCGCCCATCTACCAAGGGTCCAAGGAGCCCCGCTTCAAGCGGATCCTGCTCAAGCTGTCTGGTGAGGCTCTGCAGGGCAAGGAGGGCTACGGAATCGACCCGGACGTGCTCGCGGCGATCGCCCTCGAGGTCCAGGAGGTCATCGAGCTCGGGGTCGAGACCGCCGTCGTGATCGGCGGCGGCAACCTGTTTCGCGGCCTCGCCGCGAGTGCCAAGGGCATGGATCGCGCGACCGCCGACTACATGGGCATGCT
>CBFGLP010001160.1:0-12171 GCA_965649595.1 uncultured Myxococcales bacterium
TGTGCATCAACGGTCCGGTCGACGTGTGGCTGGCCCAGCACGCTGGCTACCTCGAGGACGAGCACGTCTACGGGCATGTCCCGAGCACCTACGAGCCGGCTCGGCAAGAGCACGCGCGGCTCAACTTCGGTGGCTTCGTCACCTACCTCGACGGGGAGCTGAGCAAGAGCCTCGATCCTTACGGTGACGAGGGCGACGACTTCGACGGCGACGAGCTCGAGGACGAGTAGTCGCAATGGCCACAGCGCCGACAGCCGACGCCAAGCACGAGGGCTCCCCGACCAGCGCGGGCTCGGAGGCCGCGCGGGGCAGCTCGTCCGGGCTCGGCGTCGCGCTCGGCCCGGCGAAGCCCGATCCGAGCCTGGCAGCCCACGCCGCTCCGGACGAGCCGACGATCAATTCCAGCTGGCAAGCGTTGGCGACCGACGTCGGATCGTCGGAGCGGCTACGTGCACAGCCGCGAGGTGATCGCGGCGGCGGTCCGAGTCGGGCAGGCAATCCGCTCTGGCACGCCTTGGCGACCACATCGCAGCGTCCGAGCACCCCGCGAGCGCTGGGCTCGAGCCACGACGAGGCGGAGGAGCAGGCTGACGAGCTCGCGTCCGTCCTGCTCGGGCGTGTGCCCCGCTCGAGCTTCCACGGGCCCAGGAAGGTCGACTCTAGCCCAGCGCTACGTCGGTGGGCCCAACCCGCAAGCATGATCTCGGGCGGGCCGCTGCCCGACGGGTTCGCCAGCGCGCTCGAGCGCGGCCGCGGCCGGGGCGAGCCGCTGCCCAGCTCGTTTCGTGGCGCAGCCGAAGCCAACGTCGGGGTGGATCTCGGGCACGTCCGAGTCCACCGCGACGGACGAGCGGCCGAGCTTAGCTCGCGCGCGAGCGCGCGAGCGTTCGCGGCCGGTGACGATCTCTACTTCGGGCAGGGTGAGTACGACCACGGCTCGGACGAAGGCCGCTTCGTGCTCGCGCACGAGGTCGCCCACACGCTGCTGAGCCGAGCCGACGCTGCGCCGCAGCTCCGCCGCTGGCAGGGCGACGCGACGCAGAGCTATCCGCCGATGGTCACGCTCGCGTTCACGCTCGCGGGCATCCGCATGCACGCGCCCGCCGAGGCCCGCTTTCAGACCGATCGCACGGCCACCCAGCAAGGTATCGACATGTTGACCAACGCCATCGCGGGTCAGCACGCGACGGCCGAGCTCGCGGCCGAGCTCGACGCCTACCTCCGCGGCCAGCACGGCTATGCGGCCAACTACGAGATCGCCGACGCGGATGGCAACCCGAGGCTCATCGACACGATCCACGTCGATCTCCCGGTCTCGGTCGCGGCGATCCGCTGGCTGTGGATCCGCCTGCGCTCGAACGCCAACGAGCCGGCCTCGCAGACGCTCGGGATCCCGCAGGATCGCCTCGACCTGCTCGTGTTGGGCCTCGAGATCGACGCGATGTGGCGTCTGCTCCAGCGCCCGGAGATTCGCGAGAACCTCGGTGTCGAGCTCCCGTCGTGGTACCAGCTCCACCACTTTCGCTTCGAGATGAGCCACCGCGGCGATCAGCTGCGAGCATATCGTCAGCTGCGCTTGGCCGCCGGGCACGGCGACAACTTCATCCTCGACCAGCTCGCCTGGTACGCCTACGACTCGGCCTCGATCGTCGAGGCGTACCGCGGCTACGCGCCGCTGTTCGCCGATCCGATCTATCGATTGCTGTGGAACCTGCCCGAGCTGGAAGAAGGCGCCGATCCACGCAGCGCGACAGGCCCAAGCGAAGATCAGGCCCCCAACGACGGCTTGGCCCTGCGCTTCATGACCTTCGCGCATTCGCAGCCGGGGCCGCTCGAGCGGGTCCTGCTGCGCGAGGGCGGCACCCCAGATCCGCGCCAAGACCTTTGGGATCGGTTCTCGCGCTTCCTCGGCCGGGCGGCGATGAGCGGCGAGGACGTCCGCGACCAGGTCCTCTCGAACGGCTACAGCGATCGCAACGCGCCGCCGCTGCCCGCGACGCTCAACGCCCATCCCCCGCTGCAGCCGCCCTACTTCGACGTCGCCGCGGACACCGATTACTCGTTCACCATGGATGTCGGCTTCTCCGACATCTATGAGGCAGTGGCCAACGCGTTCGGCGGATATGCCTACATCTTCGAGGTGATCCGCGTCGAGGCCGACAGCCTCGACAACGTCGAAGGTGCCGCCACGTCGGCCCCGGGCTCTGGCGAGGTCGCGGGCTGGGGTCAGGTCTGGAGCGCGCGAATGCGTCGCCAGGCTCGCTACCTCGCCGCCGACTACCGAACCGCCGGCGAGGCGCTGCTGCCCGGCTACGACGCCGACGAGGACTCGACGCTCGAGGCGATCGCTCGCCTGCAGACGACCCTCGGTCCGGTCGGCGCGACCGTCAGCACATTCGTCACGCTCAACGCGGCGATTCGTACGATCGGCACGGTGATCAGCACATTCTTCGCGATGCTGACCACGCCTCGCCACGAGCACCGCGTGGTGTTCCCGAGCGACGGCCTCTATGTCGTGCGGGCCTACTGCACGCCCGAGCTCGATGAGGACTCGGAGTATCGCCGCGCGACCTCGGTCGCATGGTTGCCGGTCTGGGCCCGCTCGCCCTCCGCCATGGCCCGCTTGCGCGCCGAGTCCGACGTGACCCAGGCGCTCTCGCAGGAGCTGGCGCTCACGGCCGTGCTCCAGCGGCTCGACGAGAAGGACCAGTGCGACGAGGAGTACGAGCAGCTGATCCAGCAGCGTGATGCGCTCTCGGTCACGCTCTACGGCACCGCAGACGAGGTCCTCGCCTACCAACGGACCTCGCTCG
Source organism: uncultured Myxococcales bacterium (assembly GCA_965649595.1). Lineage (GTDB taxonomy): Bacteria > Myxococcota_A > Polyangia > Nannocystales > Nannocystaceae > Plesiocystis. The sequence goes on from CBFGLP010001160.1 coordinate 2,814, forward strand.
AGGCACGCAAGGCCTCGCTCGAGGCCCCGGCCGAGGGCTCGCCCGAAGCCGAGCTGAGCCCCGCCGAGCGGACCGCCGCGATCGAGCACATCGATCGCGCGATCGCTAGCGTCGACGAGCGCCGCCGTATTCGACGCGAGCGCAACGTCGACGGTCGGCTCGATCGCGGCGAGCGAATCACCGCCAGCTTCGCGAGCGACACCGGACAGGTAATCCGGCCCTTGCTCGAGGTCACCGAGGTGTCGGCGAGCAACGGACGCTTCCACTACTACCTGTCCGAGCTGACCAACGACAACTCGGGCCACGCCGACGGGTACGGGTCCACCCGCGCCGACGCGATCGCCGACGCGCTCGAGAATCGCTTCGAGCAATACAGCGCGTACGGCCGCGGTGAGCTGGTCGCGTTCATCCCGACTCAGCGCGGCGGACAGTCCGGCGAGTTTCGCAACATTCGAATCGACGCCGACTTCACCGCGCTCACGATGGAGGGGATCGAGAGCATCACGACGATCATCTCGGTCGCCGCGTTGGTCGCCGCGCCCTTCACCGGCGGCGCCTCGCTGGCGATCCTGCTGCCCGTCGGCATCATCGGCGCGGTCCCGGCGGCCTATCGCATCGCCGATCGGGCCGACGCCAGCACGCTGCGCATGGACCTGCAGACCGCGATGGACCTCGTCGACGTCCTCGGCGCGTTCTTGTCGGCCGGCGAGGTCGCGAGCGGCAGCCTCAAGCTGTTCCGAACCTCGAAGTTCCTCGGCGTGCTCGGGTTCGGGACCGACGGGCTCGGGATCGTCGCGGTCAACTGGCAGACCATCGAAGCGCTAAACAACCTCGACCCCAACCTCTCGCCGGGTGAGCGGCGGCTCGAGATCATGCGGATCCTCGGCGGCGCCCTGCAAGCCAACGGGATGGCCGTCGGCGGGCAGCTGCTCAGCCACTCGCAGCGGTCGAGCCAAGCGGAGCCCCACTCGACGCGGCCCGACGGCGAACCAGACTCGAGCACACGAGCGACCTCGTCGGACCAAAGCGAGCTCGGCGATTTGGTCGATGAGGCTCCGGTGAGGCGGCCGCCCGCGCGACCCGATCCCGACTTCTCCTCGCGCCTGCCCGCAGATCTGCGCGGCCGCATACCGATCGAGGTCGACGAGAGCCTCGCTGCCACCGGCAGCCGCACCGTCCACGTCACCTACGAGGTCGATGCCTGGGGCCTCGTCACCGACATCCGGATTCGCCGCGCACCCGATGCGACGATGGCCGACGTCGACACGCACCTGTCGACCGTGCGTCGCATGCAGCGGTTTCAGGGCGTCTCGGGCTGGATCCGAACCCTGCTCAGCCGTCTCGGCGCCTCGGTTGGCCTCGGTCGGCACGTCGAGGTCGGCTCGATGGCTTGGGAGGCGCAGCTCGAGCTGCGCAAGCTGCCCGAGGTCATCAACGCCCGAATGGCCGAGCTGCAGGCCGCCGTCAACGAGGGCCGCAGCGCCGACGTCGACGCGATCGATGCGGACATCGCCTACTTGGAGCAGCAAGCCCGAGCGCACCAGCGGACGCTCGACGAGCTGATCGACGCCCGCGGCCGTGGACACGTCGCGGCCGCGAGCGGCGATCCGGGCGACGCCCGAGCGGCCCTGCGGGCGCGCCGAGGCACCGACACGCCGCACCTGCAGAGCATCCCCGATGGATGGACAGGGAGCATGGAGGCGCGCTGGCGCAGCTATGAGCCCGCCCCCGACGGCTATTATTGGCGCTTGCGCGAGGGCGACGAGGGCGTGACGCTCTTCCTCCAGCGCACGCGCAGCGATCAACCAGCGCTCGCCTACGATCACGTCAACGGCGAATTCGTGGAATTCGACGCACGCTTCCCATCCGAGCGCGGGCCCGGGATGGCCAGCTCCAGCATGCCCTCGGCGGTGACGACCGAGGCGATCTTGCAGGGATACCCACCGCCGCCGCCCGGCCACCACTATGTCACGGTCACGGAGGGCGTCTATCGGCTCCGGATCGACCCCGACGCGGCGGGACACGCCGAGCTCGTCCCACAGATCCTGGTTCGCGGCGACGACGGCAACTTCCGCTTCGAGGCGCGACCCGAGGGCAACGCCCCGCAGATCGAGTTCACGCCCCGCGCCGAGCTGCAGCACGGTGCAGCGTCCGAGGTGCCGGCGGATCAAACCGCAGCCAGCGTCGATCCGCGTGAAGACTGGGCCGCCCTAATCCAAGCCCGCGATGCAGCAGTTCGCGAGCGCGAGCGATTGGCCGCGGGCGCGCCGACCCGGGGCACGCCGGAGTACGAGGCGTGGAAAGCCACGCCTGCTTATCGCGAATACACCCAAGCCGCGAATCGAGTCGCCGAGCGGAGCCGGATCCTCGGTGAGGTGGCCGCCGAGGCCTACGTCCGCCAGAACTACCCCGGCGCCGAGCGAGTCTGGCCGCCAGCCAACACCCAGCTGAGCACCGACCGCTCTCGCGTCGGTGACTTCGACCAGGTATGGCGATACATGGACTCGAACGGCGAGACCCACTTCGTCGTGGTCGAATCCAAGGGCGGCTCGGCGGGCCCCGGCTCGCGCGAGGTCAACGGTGTGCGGGTCGAGCAAGGCACCAGGCGTTACTTCGACGACACCGTAGCGCAAATGTCGCGTCCAGGCGCCCCCGATGACATGCGAGCGGTTGGCCAGATGTTGAGCGAGCAGGGCCTCCCGGGAGTGAACATCGCCTATGTCATGATTCAACAGCCTCTGACGACGCAGAGCAGCGCGACCGTGGCCGGTACGACGCGGGCGATCGAGTTCGACATCTCGAGCGTCGAGCCGCTGCCGCAATGATCCGTCGAGAGCGATCACGACCATGCACGATTACGACGCCCAACGCAGTCGAACGCACTACGAGGAGCAAGCGCGGGCGCTGGCGATCCATGTCCAGAACCTGCGGCGCAGCGGACAGGTCCTCCGCCGCCTACAGAGGACCGCCCACGAGACGGCGATCTACGCGTGGGTGCACGACCGCGACGCTGGCCTCGCCCGCGCGCGCATGGCCCTGAGCGCCCACGCGGGCCTACAGATCCTCCGCTTCGCCCAGGCCGACAAGGGCGACACGACAATCACGCTGCCCGGCTACGGCGAGGTCCCGCTGCGCAACGATCTCGGCCTCGTCGACGCCGACGCCGGCGTGTGGCTCAACGCCTGGCTGAGCGGACAGATCGCGCTCGATGCTGAAGTGCTCGACGCGATCGTCGAGCAACCGCTAGAGATCCTCCGCCAGCCCGTCGCCGACGCGCTCGAATACATGTACGCCCTGATCGGAGCCCTGCACGCGTTCACGCTTCGGGGGCTCGTCGACCAAGCCGGGCTCGCGCGGGCGATGATCGCTAGCGACCCCGCGAAGCTGCCCAAATCACAGCGCCCCGAATCCGAGCGCGTGCCGGCCAACGACGCCGTCGATCATGCGCTCTATGTCGCTACGCCGATCATCGAATTGATGCACCACCTCGGCCTGCGCGATGCCGCCGCGTTCGAGGCGACCGCCCGCAAGCACCTCGGCAATCACGGGCGCTATTGGAGCCAGCCGGGGCGCTGCCTCGAGCCGTCGGGGCTGATCGCCTGGCCGATCCTCGCCATCGTCGCGGCGGCGCGGCGCGTCGGTGTCGATGTGCACATCGACGACGATTACTTGCCGATGGCGATCCTCGAATCGTGAGTCAGAGCGCCGCGGCCTTGATCGCTACCAGCTCGAGCAGCTCCGCCATCGGAAAGTTGTAGTCGAGCACGTGCAGCCCGAGGATGTTCGGGCTGAACAGCGGCTGGCCAAAGTCGACCGGGTTCTCGCGCACGTCGCTCGGCTCTGGCTCGACCGAGATCGCCAGATAGCGATTACCGTCGACGTCGGTCAGACACTCGCCCGCATACAAATTCCCATATCGCACGAAGGGCGTTCCCACGGGAAAATCGACCTCGACCGGCGGGAACGCGATCGGCTGATTGCTGAACGTGGGCAGGTCGGCACCCGAGAATTTGCCCTTGCCCAGCAACGTGGCCGGGTTCGTGCACGCGACATGCAGCCCAGGCCCGTCTGCGGTCTGATCCCCCGGCCCCGGCGGCAGGTCGGCCGCGTAGGTCCGATACGCGATCACGCAGCCGGTCTGCTCGGCGCTCTCGCACAGCGGCAGCTGGGAGAAAGTCCCGCCGACCACCTCGCCCTCGGGCACGCTGACCGAGCCGCCGATCAGCAGGGCGACGATAAGCCGCTCGCGCAGCTCGGGGTCGGGCTCGACGACCTCTTGCAGCAAGCGCGTGGTCATGTAGGTGCCCTGCGAGTGGCCCATGATCACCAAGGGGCGGTCGCCGAGGTGGTGGGCTCGGTACGACTCGAACGCCGCGAGCACGTCCTGGTAGGCCGCGTCGAGCAGCTCCGCGGCCTGATCGCTGCCGAAGGTCCCGAACGTGACCTGGTGATAGAGCGGCGCGAACATTCGGCAGTGCGCCGTGAACCGAGCCGCCTGGTTGAGCAGCGGATCGAGCTCGTAGCTGATGTCGTCGAAGTTCTCGGTCTGGCCTGGCGTGAGGCGCAGGTCGACGGTCGGATAGACATAGAAGCAGTCGTATTGTGGATCCTCGGCGACCGCGTGCTCGATGACCGAGGTCGATCCGTCCGGCGCGACCTCGGTCGCCGCCAGCGAGTTTGCGAGGCACTGGTCGTCGGCGGGATCCTTGTCGGGGTGGCAGAGCCACAGCGCTGGATCGTCGTAGCCCTCGAGCGGCTACCGGTGTCGGTCTCGCTGCTCTCGCTCGTGTCCGTGGCCTCACCGCCCTCGCTCTCGGTCCCGCTCTCGCTGGTCTCGGTCGTGTCGCCGTCACCGTCCCCAGCCTCGTCGGACGGGCCGCCCTCGTCAGTGGCACAGGCGAGCAGGGCGGTCAGCGGCAAGATGGTGAGCGGGCGAAGTCGCATCGGCCGATCGTGCCATATCGCGACCACGAGCACACAGCGAGCTCGGCCGCGCTCACAACCAGCCAGGCCACCAGCCGAGATCCTTGAAGTGCTGGCGCACCGCGGACATGTCGTAGTTGCACGTGCCGTCGGCTTCGCGCTGCTCGACGACCTGATGCGGATCGATGTGGACGGTCGGGACCCCGCCGCCGAGGCAAAAGTGCAGCCCCGGAGTGTTGGCGGTGACCGTCTGCCGCCAGCACGGAGCGGTGCCCTCGACATAATCGTGGTAGAGGTCGCCGCCGTTCTTGTCCTTGCAGAACGAGGTGCTGGCCTCGATCTCGGCCCGCAGCTTCGAGATCGACGATGAATTGAAGTCGAAGCCCATCGACGAGCCGGACCAGATGTGGCGGATGCTGCGGACGTGACTCCACGAGATGCCGCTGGCGATCCACATGTCGTACACCGCTTTGATCACGGCGTCGGCCGAACCCATGGCGTCCAGCGCATCCCAGACGTCGGTCGGGCGACGGCCCCAAAACGCGTTGTCGATGTTCTTGCGTGAGCCGGGCATGCCCGCCAAGCGATCGGCCCACGAGAAGTACACGGTCTCGATCAGCTTGGTCGGCCACCCTGCGTGCTTGGACTTGGCGGGCGCCGAGGGCAGGCCCGCGCTCGGCAGCGTCGGCGCGGTCGGGATCTTGGCGGCGGGGAACTCGGACTCGATCGTCGTCCGGTCGGCGACCGAGCCGGCGATCATCCGCTCGCGCAGCTCGGCCATGTCTTCGGGCTTGCGCGCGCTCGCTGCCAGCACCTCGTTCTCGGCCGTGAGTGCCGCAGCCTTGATTCGGTTCTCGCCGACCAAGATCTTCCCCGATCCCCACACCTCCGGGCGCAGCGTGCCCTTCGCTCGAAGACCTCGCATCTTGCCCAGTAAGGTCGGCATGTCGTCGTTGGCCCACGCCTCGACCGTGGGGAGCTGGCGCGGGCTCACGCGTGAGGCCGGGGGCGGAGTCTGTCGCTGCACGCTCGGCTCGCCGCGCGCCTGCTGGACCACGTGCGCGAGCTCGTGCGCGAGCAAGCGCGGGTTGGTGTCCGGCGCGAACTGGCCGCGGGCGAACACGATGTCGTTGCCGTAAGTGAACGCGCTGGCCTGGAATGCGCTGGCGAGCGCGTCAGCGCGATCGTCGGTGTGGATCCGAACGTCGCCGAAGTTGCGACCGAAGCTCGACTCGAAGCTCGTGCGCGTGGCCTCGGGCAGCGCTTGGCCGCGCCCTCGCAACGAGCCGAGCGCTGCAGCGTCGCTCGCTGCTGCGCGGGTCGGGTTGCTCGCGCTGGCCGAGCGCTGCACGACCTGCCGCTCGTCCTGCTCCTCGCACTGCGAGCACATGCGCTGGACCCCCTGCGCGCTGGCCTGGATCGCCGGCGCGGCGCCGTGCTGAACGACCTGCTCGGCGACGCGATCGGCCTCGCGCTCGGCCGCGTCCCCGGGCTCGCTGATCGCCACTCGGGTCGCCATTCGCTGCCAGCCGGAATTGCAGCACCCGCCGCCGTGCTGGCCCTCGGTCCGCCGAACCGGGGGCTTGGTCGATGGGACACGAGCGATCGTGGCGAAGGACGACCCCACGATCATGAAGCTACCACGCAAAAGCCCACCGCTCCCGAGGAGCCGTGGGCCTTTTGCCGAGCTCGGACCGAGCTCAGTCCCGCGCCCGAAGGTACTTCACCATCGGCGCCACGAAGGGCACCAGCACCAGCAAGAGCCCGCCGGCGAAGATGCCCGCCTTGCCGTAGAGCGCAGGCACCGTGTCGGCTCCGAAGATCAGGTAGCCCATCGTCGGGGTCCCGAACAACCCGAGCCCGTCCGCGAGGCAGACCGCACCGACGGTGCCCAGCACGATCGGCCCCCAGGTCCGCGCACGGACCAGCCCGACGAAGCCGATCACCGCGGCGGCCAGCACCGTCAGGTGCAGCCACTCTCCGCGCGGCGCGAGGGCGTAGAGGATCAGCAAGGGGATCGTGCTGCCGGCCGACTTCACCGCCCGCCGCATCAACGCGATCGACTCCTCCTGGAAGTTCCACCGCTCGGCGGTCTGCTCGGAGTACTCGTACTTGGCCGCCATCCCCTCGCCCATCAGCGAGAGCACGACCAAGAGGTGCGTGACCCCGAAGAACACGAAGATCGGCTCGAAGCCGACCTTGAACAGCACCAGCAGCATCAGGCTGCCGAAGTTGCCGACGCCCATCGCAAACCAGCGGCCCCAGAACCACTCGGCCGCGAGCGCGGTGAAGGCCAGCCCGTAGCAGAGCGCGAGGCCGAGGTTGACCGGGAGCAGCTCGTCGGGGCCGAGCCATGCGGTCATCCCGAACTGAATCACGAAGAAGGAGAGGATCAGGAGGGCGAGGGCGCGGCGAATTCCGACCATGAGTGACTCCCAGTGGGCTCGAGGACGCCCTCCCGCGAGGGCGCTCGGTTTCACGAGCGTACGCTCGCGGCCCCACGCCCGCAACGCTGGACTCGCCGACGCCCGCCAGCTTCGCGCAGACCTGGTGGTCGCGCTCGAGACCCGCCACCATGAGCCCATGCCCAATCCCACCAGGCGGCTCGCTCGCCTCGCGCTGCTGGGCTCGGCCTTCACCTTGCTGGGCTCGGCCTGCGCGCCGCGATCGACGGGACCAGATCGCCTCGCGGTCCGCGACAGCATCTCGATCGTCTCGCCTCGTTGCGCCAACGTCCGCTCGTGCCTGCTCGGGCACGTGACCTCCGCCCGGGACGCGGCGCCGGTGTTCGAGGCGGTGGTGTTCCTCGAGCGCGAGACGGCTCGCCCCGACGACGAGCCGGTCCGGATCCAGACGCGGACCGACGAGCAGGGCGTGTTCACGGTCGCCGATCCTCCGCCGGGCAGCTATCGGATCAAGGTTTATAAAGAGGCCAACGCCGTCGAGGTGATCGGCGTCGAGCTCGGGCGACCGGGCACCACCATGCTGCCGGTCCGGCTCGCGCTCGAGTGACGCAGCCATGTCCAGCTTCGACGAGACTGACGATCGCAAGCCATGAGCGAATTCAGCTTCAGCTACCACGTAGCGGGCGTCGGCACCCAGGAGGTTTGCGAGCGTCTCCACGCCGCGCGGGTCCCTGCATATGTCTTCGACGCCGCACGAGGTTGGACCACGTTCGTGTTGGAGCCCGACCCGTACATCCTCGATCTCATCGCGGACGAGCTACTCGCGCTGTTCGATGAGCGTCTATTGGCCTATGCGTTCGCGGGGGATCACGGGCTGTGGTTGCAGGTATACGAAGATGGTGATCTCGTCGTGGACTACGAGCTCTGCTGGGATTGCGATACCGGCCCGGAGGTTGTCGAGTGCCGCTGCGACGATGACGACATCGACATTCTGCGTGACATCGGTCGCGAGCACGGGTCACGCCTGAACCGCAAGCGCCTGGTTTCGCTGCTGCAAGAGCACGACAGCGTGCAGCGGGTCCTCTCCGCATTGAGGGCGCAGCCGAGCTTCGTCGACGAGATCGTGTCACACCTGGGCATCGTCCATTATGACTGGCTCAGCTTTCATTACCTCGAGCTGGATCTCGAGGGTATGGCATCGACGCACAGGGGCCCTTGCCTGGTGGCCTACGCGAACGACGAGCCAGTAGGGCGCCCCTATCGTTGATGGGTCATTCGCTCGGCGCTTCGACGCGACGCCGGAGCGTCAGGGATGCGCGATGACGATCAGCGTCGGCGCCCGCTCGAACGCACACTCGAGCGCGAGCGCCTGATTGTCCGGATCCAACTGCAGCGAGGCTCTCGTCGAGGATCACCAGCTCGGCCCCTGCAGCAGCGCCCGCCCGCACGCCGGTGCGCACGGTCAGGCCCCGGCTGGCGCCGGAAGCGATCGCCTGAGCGACCTCTTGATCGGACAGAGCGTTCATCCGCCCCGCGAGCTCGCCGAGCAGCGCACGCTCGTGCGCGGGTAGGCTGTCGATGGTCTGGGAGAATTGCTGAATCAGGGCACGAATGGACATGGTACGGCTCGCTTTCTGGTTCGGGTTCGACGGCTGCATTGCCGCCTCCCCAGCCAAGTCCGGACAGGGTCGTGAGTGTCCAAGCTCTACGTCGATCTTTTCGCTGAGCGATGTCGCATGTTGTACGCAGTTGCAGCGCGCAGAAGGCCGGCGCGCACGGAGCCGCATCGCCGATCCGGCTCGACACTGCCCACTTTCCTTTCGACGTTCTCTGTGCCCTCGAGTGGAAACAGCATCACATCGCGGGCATATGTCCGCGACGATCTCACATATCGCCTGGTACGCGTTTACACCCATCGGGTGGTGCGAGGCCCTAATTTGGATGCAGGGCCAACGCATGGGGAGGGCCTTTCCCGATCATGAAGAGCGCTTCCTCCTCGAACAGTGGCTCCCCGGGGCGCTGCGCGCGGG
>CBFGLP010001161.1:0-2260 GCA_965649595.1 uncultured Myxococcales bacterium
CCACGCGGCGGCGACCCGCAGGGCGCGAGCGCTGGCCCGACCGGCGCGGGTGCTCGAGCGGCGCAGCGCTCGGATCGTCTTGCTGGTCGCCTCGCGCACGGCGGCGACGGCCTGTGGATCGGCCAGGGTCGGACGCTCGGGCTTGGGCTCGGGGCCGGGCATCGGCGCGAGTCTGGACCGGGGGATCGACGCGGTCGAGTTTTCGGCGGATGCAGGTGCATACTCGAGGGGTGCGCCTTCGCAGCCTCGCCCTCGCGACCCTGCTCGCGGCCCCCCTGCCCTTCGCAGCGCCCGAGCGCGCCGAGGCCCGCAAGCCCGCACCACTGCCCAAGGAGAAGAAGGCCGAGACGAGCCGCGTCGCCGAGCCCTCGGTGCCACCGGGCCCCGAGGCGAGTGGCAGTGGCTACGTCGCGGCGACGACAAGCACCGCGGCGCCGGTCGAGGCGACCGCGACCGTGTGGGCGCAGGCCGGTAGCCGCTCGTGGACCGGCTGCAGCGCGGTCGCCAGCGAGGCAGCCAAGCAGCTGTGGGCGCTCAGCGAGGACACCAACAACTTCCGCAGCGATCACCACTGGGCGATCCAAGCCCGCGAGTGCCCCAACGCGCCCGAGGTCCTGACCATGGCCGTGCGCCACGAGTTGATGCGGCGCTTCGAGCTGCCCGAGGCGCTCGACGAGCGCAGCGACCTGACGATGCTGGCTCAAGATCTGATCGACAGCCGCACTCGCGCGATCGGCTGGATCGACGACGCCGAGGCCGAGCTGGCCCGCAGGCAGGACGATCGCACGCTCGGGCTCAGCTACTGGCGAGGCCGCGCGCGCTTGGCCGCGGGGGACTATGAAGGTGCAGTCGAGTCGTTCGAGAAGGCCCTGCGCGACGACGCGATCGAGGGCTGGAAGATCCGCCGGCTGCTCGCGCTCGCCGTGCTCTACCAGGGCGACCTCGACCGCGCGCTGCTCTTGGCCTTCCGAGCCTACGTCGACGCACAACAGGGCGATCGTCTGATGTCCGAGTACGTGCTCGCGCTGGTGCTCGATCGCTCCGGTGACTCGGCCAGCTCGCGACGACGCATGAAGGATGCCTTGGATCGCGACGGCGACGGTGGTCGCTTGCGCGTGCTCGAGGCCGCCATGCCCCTGCACGAGCGCATCTATGTGCGTGCCTATGCGCAAACCGTTCGGGGAGAGGCCTCCGGCGCGCTGCGCCTATGGGGTGCCTACCTGTCCCGACCCGAGCCGGAGGCGCCCGAGCGGCGGCTCGCCGAACGCCATCGGCGAGCGCTGGAGCCCTTGCCCTCGAACCTCGGGGGCCCCGCACGACCCGGCGAAGCGCCGCGCGAGCGATGAGTCCGGTTGCCTCGGATCGTTTGCAAGCGCCCCAAAAACGTCGTAGTTGAGCGCCATGAGCCAGGCGCCGCGCAAGCCTGTCACGGTGCCGGACATCCTCGCACGCAAGCGCGAGGGCGTGCCGGTGGTCATGGTCACCGCCTATGATGCGACCTTCGCCCGGCTGATCGACGCTTGCGAGGTCGACATCGTGCTGGTCGGCGACAGCCTCGGGATGGTGATCCAAGGCCACGAGCACACGCTCGAGGTCGAGATCGATCACGTCGTCTATCACGCCCGCTGCGTCCGGCGAGCGCTCAAGGCCGCCCACCTGTGCGCCGACATGCCCTTCATGAGCTACCAGGTCGGGCCCGAGCAGGCGCTGATCAACGCGGGCAGGCTGCTCAAGGAAGGCGGCGCGGCGTCGGTCAAGCTCGAAGGCGGCGAGGCGATCGTGCCGACGATCGCTCGACTGGTCAGCGCCGGTATCCCGGTGATGGGCCACCTCGGCCTGACCCCGCAGAGCGTGCACGCGTTCGGCGGCTTCAAGGTCCAGGCCCGCGAGCGATCGGCCGCCGATCGTCTGCGCCGCGAGGCCGCGCTGCTCGAGCAGGCTGGTTGCTACGCGATCGTGCTCGAGGGTATCCCCGCCGCGCTCGCGGCCGAGGTCTCGCAATCGCTGACGATCCCGACGATCGGCATCGGAGCCGGAGTCGGCTGCGATGGTCAGGTGCTGGTCATGCATGATCTGCTCGGGCTCGACGACGGCTTTCGCCCCAAGTTCGTCAAGCGCTACGCCGAGCTCGCCGACCCGATCCGCGCCGCGTTCTCGGCCTACGCCGCCGACGTCCGCTCGCGCGCGTTCCCGGGCCCCGAGCACAGCTTCGGCGGCAAACCACCCGTGCGGCCGGCTCCCGATCCCGACGAGCCAGCCG
>CBFGLP010001162.1:0-2734 GCA_965649595.1 uncultured Myxococcales bacterium
GAGTACTGGGACAACGCAGGCACCAAGGGGATCCGCTTCGCGTTCGAGGCGGTCAAGGCATGGGTCAAGGATGCACCGATCGATCAACCCAAAGAGGGCAAGCAGCACGGTAAGGTCGTGCTTGGCTAGCTGGGCGCGAGCGATCGCGGCGCTGGGGCTCGGCTCGACGCTCGCCGCCTGCGGTCCCTCGCCTCGCTACATCGTGACGCCCGCGACCGCGGTCGAGGTCGATCTCGATCGCTACGCGGGCACCTGGTACGAGATCGCCAGCTATCCGCAGCGCTACCAGAAGGACTGCACCAATACGACCGCGACCTACGTCGCGCTGCCGCCTGAGGCCCGCGGCGATCTGCGGGTCGTCAACCAATGTTGGGTCTACTCGAGCGACGGAGATTCCAAGCTGCACACCGCGCAGGGCCGCGCCTGGGTCGTGCCCGGCAGCAAGGGCGCTCGACTCGAGCTCCGCTTCGACTGGATGCCCTTCCGGGCCGACTACTGGATCCTCGATCTCGATCACCAGGGATACCAGTGGGCGGTCGTGGGTACCCCCAAACGAGACGGGCTGTGGATCCTCTCGCGCACGCCGAGCATCAGCGACGAGCTCTATGCCGACATCATCGAGAGGCTCGAGCAGGATGGCTGGGACCTCGACGAGCTGCGAGCTACCGATCAGTCGCGCAACTTGGCCGAGCACCCCGGAGGTTGACGGGCGAGCGGAGCGCCTGAGCTCCGGAGTCAGGCGCCCGCGCCTGAGCCCCGGAGTCAGGCGCCCGCGCCTGAGCTCGACTCAGCGCCGCTCGAGCAAGCTGATCGGCACCGGGCGGCTCGCCTCGCGCTCGGCCCAGCGAGGGTGCCCGCCGGTGCGGAGCGGCTCGGCGTGCTGCCTCGCGGCGAGCAGCATCTGGTTCTCGACCGCCCACACCAGCGCTCGACCAGCCTCGCGGGCTAGGTCGTCGGGCTCCTCGCGGAGGTGCCGAGCGGCGCGCAGCAGCGTATCGATGGTGCGGCTGCCAGGGTCGTCCTCGATCGCCTCGAGGCTACCGCGCATGCACTCGAGCGTGGCCGCCAGCGCCGACGCGCTGGTCGGCGAGCCGAACCGGCGGGCGTCGTCGATCGTCGCCTCGGCTAGCTCCTCGAACTCACGAGGCGAGCTGACGACCGCATCCGCGAAGTTGGCCAGCGCGCTCAGGCCTGTCTCGTCGAGTTCCATGGCCGCCACTATCTCAGACGATTGACCGAGGAGCCATAGGGTAGTGATTGCTAATTGCGTCGGTATTTTCACACATCGATCGAGTATCCACATTCTCCCCTACCCTGCGTCGAGGGTCTTGCACGCTCGCGGATGGGCCTGATGGCCGTGCAGGGCAAGTTGGAATCCCTGGCATCGAATAGCACCATTATTGTTGATAGTTTTCCGCGCATGGCGGCGGGCGAGCGTTCATGCGCCCCGCACTTGCTTGCAGTCGGCCAGCACCAAGCGAACCGCCGCGCCGCGGTTCGAGCGACCATCGGCGGTGTACTCCTCGACGAACTCGGCGGCGAGCGTCAACACGACCGCCTTGGCGTCGCTCGCCAGCTCGATCTCGCGGGCACCGTCGGCGGGATCCTTCCATAGCGCGATGGTCCGCTTGGGCGAGCAGCCGGGCGGCGCCGAGCGTAGCGCCATGCCGAGTGAGGTCAGCGTGAGGATCGAGCTGCCCGGATCGTCCGCGAGCGCGCTGGCGTAGCGACCCGGCCAGCGCGCGGCCAGCTGCGGCCCATCCATCAGCAGCGCGACGACCAGGTTGGGGCCGACCGAGCGGATCACGTCCGCGACCGGGTCAGGCCGCGCCAGATCCTCGCAGATCAGCGGCACCATGCACAGCCACGGGTTCGCGCACACGAAGTTGAGCGCCCGCGGCCGCACGTGCATCGGCTCCCACCACATCCGCGTTGGATCGAGCGTCTGCTGCAGCCCGTATTGGCGGATCTGCGGCGCGTCGATCCGCCAGCGGTGGTGCTTGTCCTGGCGATAGCGGGCGCAGTGCGAAGGGTGACGCACGCTCAAGAACGCGTAGTTGCGCCGCTCGCCGCGAACGCCCGCGAGCATGAAGCCGACTCGACCTTCGAGCGCGGCCTCGACCTCGCTGGCCTCGGCCTCCGAGAGCGAGCTCTCGGGCAATACCACCGCCGCGATCCCACCGCCTTCGCGCTCAGCCGCGTCGAGCAAGGGCAACAGGTCGCGGCCCGGATCGAAGCGCTGCCGCGGCTCGTACTCGAAGAACCCGAACGCCTGCGCGTCGACGACCGGGTCGGTGATCGCAGCGGCCCGAAAGTCGGCGTCGACGACCTGGTAGGGCCAAGGAACCACCAGCAGGCTCAGCTCGTGGGCTCGCTCGCCCGGCAGCAGCATCGTGCTGGTCTGCCAGCGCACGTCGACCTCGGAGCGATCGATCGCGAGGTTGTGCGAGAGCGAGCGGATCGTCAGGCCGGTCTGGGGCGTGCGCAGCTTGGGCAACACGCGGATGCGCTCGCGCTCGAGCGTCGCGAGGCTGCGCTGCCAAAGCAGCAGCTGCCGCGCTCGCAAGCCGATGCCCGGCTCTTCGACGGAGCCCGGGATACCGAACCCAGCGCTGGCGAGATCGGCGAGCGCGTGCAGCTCGAGCAGCGCCCGACACAGCGGCCACGCCTCAGGCTGCGCGAGCTCGGCGACGCGACGCTCGAACGACTGCTCGAGCGCGAGGCAGAGCTGCTC
>CBFGLP010001163.1:0-1976 GCA_965649595.1 uncultured Myxococcales bacterium
CGGACTCAACCGGAGTGCACAGAGGTCAAACCGCGGGGAGCTCGTTAGTCAGGATCCCGCGCTCGGCCAGCGAGGCGCGGTTGCCCAGCGAGGGGCAGTTGGGGTTGGCCTTGTGCCGGGTCGTCTTCTCGAGCGCGCGACACGACTCGATGAACGCGAGCACGACCGCGTGCGAGCGGCCGAACAGCGGCTCGGCCTCGCGTGCGAGCGCGTCGAGCTCGGCCTCCGAGAGCGGCTGATCGCGGACGATCTCGGGGTGGCGATCGAGGAAGCGGCTCATGATCTCGATCGAGCCGACCCTGCGGTACTTCCCGGTCTCGACGTCGAGGCGGCTGTAGGTCCAGTCGACGCCGCTCCACTGCCGGATCTCGTCCTCGTCGTTGTGCTTGTCGCCGATCCCGTGCAGGTCGGGCGAGGGCAGGGCCTCGAGGATCGAGCGGGGGACCCCGAGCGCGCGCGAGAGCTGGTAGACCTCGCCCTTGGCGAGCATCGCAATCGGGTTGGTGTCGACCTCGCCGTCGCCACCCTTTTGGAAGAAGCGCAGCCAGCGATCCTCGCACTCGTTGCCGGTGCCGTGCCGAATGCCACCGCCCGCGATGCGGTTGAAGCCGCGGCCGACCGGGGCGCGCAGGCATGAGCGGATCGAGCCGAGCACGACCGGATCACGACGCATGCGCTCCTCGATCTCGCCGCGCGAGTAGCCGGCGCTGATCATCGCCTCGCGCATGGTCACGATCAGCTCGTCGAAGAGCTTGGTCAGGTCGACGTCGATCAGCTTGACCCCATAGGTCTCGGCGACCTCGTGGGCGCGCGCACGCGAGCTGTCCGACGAGTGGATGCCGATGTACGCCGCGGTGATGTTGTCCGGACCTACCGCCCGGGCGAGCAGCGCGAGCATCAAGGCCGAGTCGACGCCCCCGCTGATGTCGAGCTCGGCCCGGGTCGCCCCGGTGCGCTCGTGGAAGTGGCGGATGGCGGTGACGCGGTCGTCGATGAGGGCCTGGAGATCGAGGACGGGCATGGTCGGAGTTCTCGCTTTCGGTGCCGCGGGGGGAGACGGCAGTCGTCTTAGTGTTATTTATACACTAAGCTGTGAGGAAGGCACGGCTCGGAGGTGGCCATCATAGCGCGGAGCGCGACAGCCGGGCAGGGCACGTGTGGGCAAAGATCGAAGCCCGCTCACGGGTCCTCGCGGGGGACCTCTTCGATCTCCCAGCGCTCGAACACGGCCGGCGCGTGGTCAATCTCGGCCAAGAAGCGGCTCGGTCGAAGCAGCTTGCTGGGGCCGTCGCGGCCTTCTTCGATGGTCGGATAGAGCAGGTAGAGCTCGTCGGCCGCTCGGGTGGCCGCGACGTAGAACAGCCGCCGCTCCTCCTCGAGCTCGTAGGGAGTTCGCAGCGACTGCGCGGTCGGGAAGCGCCCCTCGGCCAGCGACAGCACGAACACGATCGGCCACTCGAGGCCCTTGGCCTGGTGGATCGTCGAGAGGATCAGCTTGTCGTCGGGCTCGTCGCCCATCACGACGTTCTCGGCCGCGAGCCCCTCGACCAGCGCGAGCTCGCCCAGGAACTCGCGCGCGTCGGGCCAGCGCTCGGCGAAGGTCGCGAGGTTGTCGAGGTCCTCGCGCCGAGCGTCGGCGTTGGTGAAGGTCCGTTCGGCGTAGTCGGCGTAGTGCTCGGCGACGATCGTCCGGATCGCCTTGCCGGGCGAGCGCAGCTCGACGTCGCTGAGCCGCGCGAACAATTTTGCCAGGCGCGTCAACGCCTCGCGGGCGCGGCCGCGGGTGCGGGCGGCCTCCTGCACGAGCATGTCGGGGACCGCGGGGCGCCCGAGCACTGGCTTCGTCGGCCCATCCGGGCCGAAGGGCGACTCTGCCTCCCACTCGCTCGCAGCAGGGGGGAGCTCGGGGGCGGGCTCGTCGTGCCGCTCGAGCGCGTCGTCCGGTGCGTCTGCAGGCGGGCGCTCGCCGGCCAGCA
>CBFGLP010001164.1:0-2424 GCA_965649595.1 uncultured Myxococcales bacterium
TGGCCCGCGGCGAGGTCAGCGAGCAGGCGGTCGGTCAGATCCTCGCGCAGGTAGAGGCGCAGCTGCGGGTGTGCGCGACGCAGGCGCGGCAGCACCGAGGGCAGCAGGTAGGGAGCGACGGTCGGGATCACGCCGAGCCGCAGCACGCCGCGCAGCGGATCGTCGTGACCGGCCGCCGCGTCGACCAGGCGCTGCATGTCGGCGAGCACCGTCCGCGCGCGGGGCAAGAGCGCCTTGCCGGCGTCGGTCAGCATGACCTTGCGACGATCTCGCTCGAACAAGGTCACGCCGAGCTGCTCTTCGAGCTGGGCGATCTGGGCCGAGAGCGCGGGCTGGCTGACGTGGACGCGCTCGGCCGCCTTGCGAAACGAGAGCAGCTCGGCGACCGCCACGAAGTACTCGAGCTGGCGCAGGGTCGGGGTGACGGTCACGAGGGGGAGTGTAGGGCTGTCCGCGATCGGTGCCGCCGGGACTCAACGGCGGCCCCGCCAGTAGCTCGGGTGTCGCTTGTGATGAGCGATGGCCACGACGAGGATTTCGTTGGGCTCGACCGCGTAGATGACCGCGTAGGGGAAGTCCTGAAGCAGATAGCGTCGCGGGCGTCTCTGGCCGCCCCTGGGAGCACTCGAAGCGTGCTCATGGCTCCACCAGTTGTTGCTCGAACTCCTCCCAGGACATCGCCTCGACCTTGCCAGCTCGATACTCGTCCATCCGGCGCTTCACTTCGTCGATCCACGCCTCGCGGACATCCGATGTCGGTTCCTGGAGGCTCTCGACGAGCTCGAGCAGCAAGTCGAGCCGCTCTTCGCGGGGTAGCTCGAGCACAGCTTCCCTCAGCTCTTGTTTGCGCGCATGCACGATCTCGAGGATATCACCTCAGGGAGGGAGAGCGCCGCGCCGGGGCGAATGACCTCGCCGGACGAGCGTGCGCCACCTGCCGCGCCGGGCTGGCACCTGCCGAAGTGGGGGATGTACGCTTGCCGCCCGTCGCAGTCGACGCCACAACCCCGATGACCATGACGCCCGAGCTCGAGGCCAACCCGCTCGTTCACGAGACCTTCCGGATCCCCTTCGATCGCATCGAGGCCGCGCACGTCGAGCCTGCGATCGATCACCTGCTCGCGGTCGCCGAGCAGGAGCTGCAGGCGATCGTCTCCGCCAAAGGCCCGCGCACGCGGGCCAACACGCTCGACGCGTTCGAGGCGATGGGCCGCGGGCTCGACTGGGCGATGGGGGTGGTCGGGCACCTCGAGTCGGTCGCGACCAGCCCCGAGCTGCGCGTGGCTTACGAGCAGGTCCAGCCCAAGGTCTCGGCCTTCTCGTCGCGCGTCTATCACGACGTCGAGCTGTTCCGGGCGCTCGAGGGCTTCTCCCAGTCCGACGAGGCGGCGTCGCTCGACCCGACCCGCGCGCGGCTGCTGCACAAGATCCGCGAGGCGTTCCGACGCAACGGCGCGGGGCTCGAGCCGCAGGCAAAGCACCGGGTCGCGGCGATCGACATCGAGCTGGCTCGCCTGACGACCAAGTTCTCGCAGAACGTGCTCGACTCGACCAACGCGTTCGAGCTGGTGATCACCGACGAGAGCCGGCTCGCGGGGCTGCCCGAGAGCGCTCGCGCGGCCGCGCGAGCCAGCGCGCAGAGCAAGGGCCTGACCGGCTGGCGGTTCACGCTGCAGGAGCCCTCGCTGGTCCCGGTGCTCACCTACGCCGACGACGTCGAGCTGCGGCGCGCGCTCTGGCACGCCTACAACACCCGGGCGAGCAGCGGCGAGCTCGACAATCGCAAGCTGATCGAGGACATCTTGAAGCTGCGCGAGGAGAAGGCCCGGCTGCTCGGCTTCGCGAGCTTCGCCGATCTCGTGCTCGAAGATCGGATGGCCAAGACCGGCGCCCGGGCGCGCGAGTTCGTCGACGATCTGCGCCAGCGAACCGAGCAGTTCTTCGCCGACGAGACCGCCGCGCTGCGCAGCTTCCGAGCCGTCAGCGAAGGCCGGGCCAACCTCGAGGCCGAGCTCGAGCCCTGGGACGTCGGCTATTGGGCCGAGAAGGAGCGCCAGGCCCTCTACGAGTTCGACGAGGAGGAGCTGCGGCCCTACTTCCCGCTCGAGTCGGTGCTCGCGGGCATGTTCGAGCTAGTCGAGCGGCTCTACGGCGTGCGGGTGGTGGCGATCGACGATCTCCCGACCTGGCAGTCGGACGTGCGGACCTACGCGGTGCGCGAGGGCGACCGCACGCTCGGCTGCTTCTACGCCGATCTGCACCCCAACGAGCGCAAGCGCGGCGGCGCGTGGATGAACGCTCTGTTTACGTCCCTGCCTGGCGAGAGCGCCCCGCACATTGGCTTGTTCTGCGGGAACATGACCCCGCCGGTCGACGGCAAGCCGGCGCTGCTCAATCATCGCGAGGTCGAGACGGTCTTCCACG
>CBFGLP010001165.1:0-1609 GCA_965649595.1 uncultured Myxococcales bacterium
AGAATCGTGCGATTGTAGGTTCCGCTGGACGTTGCGGGCGGACGATCGCCCTGCAGTCGTATGTGCTTGAACCTGACGCTACGTCAGGTTGTATGGTGGCTGACGATGAAGGAACGAGCGACGAGCCGCCGCTGGCGCATCGGAGAGCTGGCGCACGCAACCGGCCTGACCGTCCGCACTCTCCACCACTACGAGAGCGTCGGGCTGCTCGTGCCCCCTTCACGAACGGATGGTCACCAA
Source organism: uncultured Myxococcales bacterium (assembly GCA_965649595.1). Lineage (GTDB taxonomy): Bacteria > Myxococcota_A > Polyangia > Nannocystales > Nannocystaceae > Plesiocystis. Next base: position 241 of record CBFGLP010001165.1, read on the forward strand.
CGCCTCTATGACGAGCACGACGTGCGACGCCTCTACCGGATCTGTGCGCTGCGCGACCTCGGGCTCTCGCTCGCGGACATCGGTCGGATGCTCGAGGATGACCGTGCTGCGCTCTCTGATGTCCTGCGTGCCCACCGGGCTCGTGTGGATGTCGAGATCCAGCGGCTCGAGAGCCTCCGGATGCTCCTCGATCATGCGTGCACCCACGCATGCGGCGACGTCGAAGCTGACGATGTGCTCGCCACGATCGAAGCGATGTCGCGGGCCACTCGCCGTAGCAAGGTGGTTCACGAGGAGAGCAACGTAGCGAAGGATGCCGAGGCCCGATGGCGGGAGCTGGGTGACGAGCTTCGCAATTGCATGATGGCCGGAGAGGCCCCATCGGCTCCTCGCCCTCGCGCCCTGGCGAGCGAGGCCCTCGCACGGATCGTCGAGTTCGCAGGTGGCGACCAAGCCACGCTGGAGGCGCTCGCACACCTTCGCCGGTTTGCTCCCCCGCAGAACCTCGCGGGCTGGGACCCCGCGCTGATGCAGTACCTCGACCAGGCTCTCGCCAACCTTCACGAGACGGAGACGGAATATGCTGAACGAACAGATTGCGAAGAACGTGGGGCCGGCACATCTCGACATCGCTTGGGATCAGCGCGGTGACCCGAGCCATCCGACGGTGCTGCTGGTGATGGGCCTTGCCGCCCAGCTGGTGAGCTGGCCGCTCGGGTTTCTGCAAGCGCTCGTCGCTCGCGATCTCCACGTCGTGCGCTTTGACAACCGCGACGCGGGCCGCTCCACCCATATGAGCGCTGCTCCGCCGCCGGATTTGCCTGCAGCGCTCCAGGGAGACCTGGCCTCGGCCTCGTATACGCTGTCCGATATGGCCGCGGACGCGGTCGGCCTGCTCGACGCCCTAGCGCTCGACGCCGCGCACGTCGTCGGAGCTTCGATGGGTGGCGGGATCGCGCAAACGATCGCTATCGAGCACCCGGCGCGGGTCCGATCGCTCACGACGATGATGTGGACAACAGGCGATACGTCCGTCGGGCAGGTGCACCCCGCGACCGCGCAGGCGTTGTTCGGAGGCCCTCCCGCACGCACGCGCGAGCAGTTCATCGCCAACGCCCTGCGCAGGTACGAGGCCGTCGATTCGCCGGACTACCCGACCGACCCAGCAGCCGTAGCCGAGATCGCAGCGCTCGCGTACGACCGCGACCACGACGAGGTCGCCATCGCGCGCCAGGCCGTGGCAGTGGTTGCTTCGGGTGACCGCACCAAGCGGCTACACTCGCTGGACGTGCCGACGCTCGTGCTGCATGGGCTCGCCGACACGCTGTGCGACCCGAGTGGTGGGCGTGCTACGGCTGACGCGATTCCA
>CBFGLP010001166.1:0-2271 GCA_965649595.1 uncultured Myxococcales bacterium
TCAGCCCGGACGGGCTGACGAAGCCCTGTCCTGCGAGCGCCGAGTGAGCCGCCCCTGTGCAAGGCCTGACGCAGCAAGCGAGGCCAGGTCGCCATCGCGCCCTCGGCCAGCTTGAGCACGATGTTGCCGGTCCAGCCGTCGGTCACGACCACGTCCGCGACCCCACGAAAGAGCTCGCCTGGCTCGAGGTAGCCGACCAGCTCGAAGCTCGGGCTCGGGTGCTGCTCGAGCAGACGCAGCGCCGCGCGGGTCAGCTCGGTGCCCTTGCTCGGCTCGCTGCCGTTGCTGAGCAGGGCCACGCGTGGGCGCGCGCAGCCGTGCTCCTGAGCGGCGAACACCGAGCCCATCACCGCGAACTGGACCAAGTTGATCGGCCGACAGTCGACGTTCGCTCCGGCATCGAGCACGACCGTGCGGCCACGCTCGCTCGGGAAGCTGGTCAGGATCGCAGGACGATCGACCCCGGAGATCCGTCCGAGCCGCAGCAGCGCGGCAGCGAGGATCGCCCCCGAGTTGCCAGCCGAGACGACCGACGCGACCTCACCAGCCGCGAGCCGATCGATCGCCACGCAGAGCGACGCGTCGGGCTTGCTGCGGACCGCGCGAGCCGGGCTCTCGTCCATGGCGATCTCGTCGCGGGCGTCGACGATCCGGACGAGATCATCCAGCGCGTCGCGTTCGAGCCCCTCGGCCAGCAACGCGGGCTCGAGCCGATCACGCGCGCCGACCAGGTCGAGCCCGATGCCAGCCTTCGCAGCGAGCAACGTCGCGCCGAGCTCTTCGTGGGGGCGCCGATCAGACCCAAAGGCGTCGAGGGCAATCCGCGGCGCTCGAGCTCGGTCGTAGACGACCGACTCGGCGGCTGACGGAGCACCTGCAGAGGGCCCGAGCATTGGCGCGAGTTTATGCGATGTGCGAGCGAGAGGGACCCTCGGTCACGGGCGCCCCGGCTCGGCTGACGATTAAACGACGATTCCAGCTCCAGTGGAGCTGGCACAAACGATTCCGGCGCCCGAGCGGGCGCCGAAAGGTTGATGAAGGGGACGAGGGAGCAGCAGCCTCAGTCGGCCGCGACTTCAACGACCTGACGGCCCTTGTAGTAGCCGCAGGCCGGGCACACGCGGTGGCTGAGAGTCAGCTCGTCGCAGTTTGGGCAGGGCGACAGCACCGGCGCGGTGCGGCGATCATGGTTGGCTCGCCGGCTATCACGGCGGGACTTCGACTTGCGCTTCTTCGGGACGGCCATGGCGGTCTACGCTCGGGAGGCGGGAGTGTGAATGGTTTGGCGTCGGGATGGAAGAGCCGGACTCGAAAAAAACGACCCGAGCGAGTCCGGCCGGGGAGGCCCCAAATAGGGAGCCAGCTCACTGAGCCGGCCTCTCAGCTTCGGGGCTTGCTCAGGAGGGCCGATTGAGCTTGGAGAGCGCGCGCTTCCAGGGCGTCTCGATCTCGTCGGCGTCGCTGCCGTCGAGGGGAGCGCCACAGGAGGGGCAGCGGGATGCGTCCGAAGGCGCGCCGTTCAGATCGAACCCGCAGCGCTGGCACAGGCCTCGACAGGCCTCTCCACGCTGGCACAGGGCCCGCATCGGATAAGTCAGCAGGATCTGCTCGGCGAGCGCCGGGCGGAGATCGAGCACATCGCCCTCGTAGGGGATCTGATCGAGCTCCTCCGCTTCGAGCGGCTCGATCTCCATCTCGTCGCTCACGCTGCTGCCTTCCCGGCCCTGCGACTGAGTCGAGGCCAGCCCGGGCAGCTCGGCCCACACGCGCACGCGATCCTTGGGCATGAAGGTCAGGCACAGCTCGCCGGTCTCGGCGCCCACGTCGATCTTCGCGGGCGCGAGACAACGGGCGCAGGGGACCTCGTAGACGATCTCTAGCTGGCCACGGACCAGCACGGTGCGATCGAGCTGAAAGGTGATCTCGAGCCGCGCCTCACCGGGCGTCGCCACGCTCGCATCGGTCTCGCCCAGCACCTCGCGCACCCAGTCGACCGGCAGCGCAACGCGACGATGGTGCGTGCCTTCCTCGATCGACTCGAGATCGAGCCGCAGCGCGTCGATGTCTTGCAGCTCGGTCGATTCGGGTCGGTCGCTAGTGTTCATGGGAACGGAGCTGTCTAGTACACGCCCCTCGAACCGACAAGGGGGCCTCGCTCACCTCCTGCGTCGAGCCCGATCGGATCCTCGTGATCGCCTGCTGGTACGAGTCGCCACTTCGTCGCGCTGACCGGCAATCCATGCGAGAAAGCGCTCTTCCCGCGCTTTGCCT
>CBFGLP010001167.1:0-6200 GCA_965649595.1 uncultured Myxococcales bacterium
CGTGACCGGCACCCCCCGCTCGGGCACCTCGATGTGGATGCAGATCTTGGTCGCCGCCGGCTTCCCGGCCATCGGCGAGCCCTTCTCCGGGGCGTGGGGAAGTCTACTACGCGACGCCAACCCCGACGGGTTCTGGGAGTCGCAGCTGCTCGGGGGGATCTACTATCGAACCAACCCCCATCCACTGACCGGGGCGTTCTTGTTCCCCGACCAGACGGTCTTTCACGCGGTCAAGGTGATGGTCCCGGGGTTGGTCCGCAGCGACCTGGCGTTTCTCGACCGGGTGATTGGCACGGTTCGAGAGTGGCGGCAGTTCGCGGCCTCACGCGTGCGGCTGCAGGAGATGAGCGAGGCGGCGCTCGGGCTCGAGCCAGTCGACGCGAGCCTGCGTCAGCGGCTGCCGCCTGCGCTCGAGTGGTGGGTCGACAACTTCTCGTTGATCCGGGACGTCGCGACCCGGCGCTACGCGGCCCACGTGTGCTCCTATCAGTCGCTGCTCGACGATCCCGAGCGCTCGATCGACGAGGTCCTGCGCTGGCTCGGCCGCGGCGATCGGGCCGCCGCGATCGCGGCCGTGCGACCGCACCGGCGCACGCAGGACGAGCAGGTCCCGACCCCTCCCGAGATCGAGCCCGAGGTCGCTGAGGTGTTCGACGAGCTCTATGACCACATCCATCGGGCCCGCCCGCTCGCGCCCGCGTTCCTGCGCAAGCTCGACGAGACCGACCTTCGGCTGCGTCCGATCGTGCTCGCCCACGAGGTCGAGGCTCGCCTAGCCGCCGCCCGCAGCTTGCTGGCGGAGCAGTGAACCGATCTCGTTGAGCGGAGACAGCCGCCGAGCCTGCCATGTCCGACGACCTCGCCTTGCCCGCCTTGTCCTTGCGCTGTCGTGACGCCGAATGGGTCGATCTGCCCGAGACCCTGGCCGCGTTCCAGCGGCCCTCGCCGCCGCCCCAGCTGTACCGGGACTTCGCCCTGACCGAGCTCCTGCTGACCGATCGCGCTGCGCGTCGATGGGCGGGCCTCGAGGGGGTCGGGCCGGTGTTGAGCTGCGAGACGCCGCGCTACGGGACCATCGACACGCTCGGCCGGGGCCTCGACGGGCTGCCGATCTCCGACTGGACCGACGAAGGCGACCTCTATGGCGACCTGATTCTCGAGCCCGAGCCGAGCGACGCGCCCGGGCAACCGGGGTTGCTACGCGGGCGGGTCCGACGAGGGCTCGTCGCGCTCGCGGCAGTGCTGCCGATGCTGAGCGTGTCGGTGGCCGAGGCTGCGCCGCCGACCGATGCACCGACCGTCGCACCACCAGTCGAGGGCCCCACGCAACCACCCGTGGTCGCACCTGCCACGACGCCCGACGACTCGCTCTCGCTGTCCGGTCGCAACCTCTGGGAAGGATTGAAGGATCAGCGCTTGGTCCTGGGCCTCGAGGACGGGACTCAGCTCGCCGGCACGGTCGTCGCCCAGTCGAGCAGCGATCTCGCGTTCTCGCGCGCCAGCGATGGGACGGTGGTCGCGGTACCCAAGGCCGACGTCGCGGCGATTCGCGTGTACGAGGGACCGACCTCAGCCTCCGCGAAGCCAGCGGGCAAGGACGGGAGCGGTGGCATCATCGCTGGCGCGGTCTTGCTGGCGGGCGGGTCTGCGTTCGCGCTCGCGGGCGCCATCGCGCTGGGTGTCTACCCTTCGGCGCTCTACTTCTCGCTCCCGGCTCTGGTGCCTGGCCTCGCGATGGTAGGTCTCGGCATCCCGCTGCTGGCTAAGGGGATCAAGCGACGCAACGAAGCCGAGCGTCGCATGAGGGGGTGGTCCAAGCTCGAGCTCTCGCCGGCCTTCGGCGCGAACCGGCGAGGAGGTCAGCTCGGCTTGGTGCTGCGCTTCTAGTGGTGAACCGAACGCGCTCGCGTGAGACCATTTCACGAGCCTGCCATGTCCGACCAGCTCTTGCCTGCCTTGTCCTTGCGTTGCCGCTCCGCCGAGTGGGTCGATCGTCCCGAGGCGCTGGTGGAGTTCGAACGACGACCAGCGCCGCTTCCTCCCTATCGCCGCGATCTCGCGCTCGCCGAGCTGCTGATCGCAGATCAGGCAGCGCGTGCTTGGGCCGGCATCGAGGCGGGTGAGCGGCCCGTGCTCAGCTGCGAGACGGCGCGCTTTCGAGTCAGCGAGGCGTTCGCACGCTCGCAGGCCGAGCGCCCTGCGGTCGAGGATTGGTCGAGCCAGGGCAAGCTCGTCGCGGATCTGCTGGCGGGCTCCAAAGCCGGACCAGGACGCAGGGCCGAGCCGAGCACGCTGCGTCGGAGCCTGGTCGCGCTCGCCGTGACGATCCCGATGTTGGCCACGTCGCTAGCCGAGGCCGCTCCGCCGCAGGTCGCGATGTCCGGCCTGCGTGTGGAGGGTCCACCGAAGCTCCCCAGCGATCCGACCCCTGCGCCCGTCGAGGGTCCCACGCCCACGACCGCGCCGGAGCCCACGACCGCCCCAGCGATCACGACCGCTGCGCCCGTCGTCGAGGCCCCGCCGGCGCCCGTCGTGGTCGCGCCACGGACCGCGAGCAGCGACGACTCGCTCTCGCTGACCGGCAGCAACCTGTGGGACGGCCTGATGGACAAGCCGCTGCTCCTCACGCTGAAGGACGGCACCGAGCTGGCCGGCAAGGTGGTCGCGCAGTCGAGCCGCGAGCTCGCGTTCGCGCGGGCGAGCGATGGCACCGTGGTCGCCGTGCCCAAGTCCGACGTGGCCGGCATCCGGCTGCGACCGACCGCCACCACGACCAACAGCCTGGCCGCGAACGGCCGCGTCGAGACCGGCGCGGGGATGCTCGCTGGTGGTGGTGTGATGACCGGCGTCGGCGCTGCCGCGACCCTGTCCGGCGCCGTGATGCTGGGCATCTATCCGTCGGGGATCTACATCTCGTTGCCGCTCTTGCTGCCGGGCCTCGCGACCTTGGCGGGCGGCGTCATCCTCTTGGTCAAGGGGCGTCAGGCGAAGACCAAGTACAACGCGATGCTGAGCGGCCAGGTGGGCAAGGTCCGGCTCACACCGACGGTCGCCGCGAGCCGCCAGGGCGGCCAAGCGGGCTTGGTGCTGCGCTTTTAGCCAATCAGGCAGTCGCGTCGAGCGGGGGGCTCGTCTGCGCAGCAGCGTGAGCGTCGGACCTGCGCGAGAACGACATCGAGGGGTCGTCGACGCGGCCGAAGGTCATCGTCAGCCGATCGAGGATGTAGTTCTGCCGCAGGTACCAAGGCGCCTTCGCGCCTTGCTTCGGCAGCTCGTCCGCTGCCCGGGTGACGTAGCCGGACGTCAGGCCGAGCAAGGGCCGCAGCTCATCGTCCTGGAGATTGGTCCGCGGGGCGGCTTGGTCGTAGCCGTGGCGATCCATGTAATTCAGCAAGCGGCACACGTAGCGCGACGAGAGGTCGGCGCGCAGCGTCCACGAGGCGTTGGTGTACCCGACGCACCAGGCGAGGTTCGGTACGTCGCTGAGCATCAAGCCCTTGTAGACGAGCGTGCTGGCGAGGTCGATCGCGCGATCGTCGACCGACAGGCGAATGTTTCCGCAAGGCACGATCTTCAGCCCCGTCGCGGTCACGATGATGTCGGCGTCGAGCTGCTGGCCCGAGGTCAGGCGAATCCCGCTCTCGGTGAAGGTCTCGATCGTGTCCGTGACGATCGACGCCTTGCCGGAAGCGAGCGACTTGAACAGATCGCCGTCGGGGACCAGGCACAGGCGCTGATCCCAGGGGTCGTAGCGCGGCGTGAAGTGGGAGTCGACAGGGAAGCCCTCGGGCAACATGTCGACGATGCGAGCGTGGAGCGCCCGGCGGGCCAGGTTCGGGAAGCGTCGGCAGAATTGATACAGACCCAACGCCAACGCCACGTTCTTCCCGCGAACCACGCGGTGGGCGACGTTGGCAGGCAGCACCGCACGAAGCGCGTCGGCGATCCGATCTTGGCCGGGCAACGAGGTGATGTAGCTCGGCGAGCGCTGCAACATGGTGACGTGCGCCGCCTTGTCGGACATCGCCGGGACCAAGGTGACCGCCGTCGCGCCGCTGCCGATCACGACCACGCGCTTGCCGGTATAGTCGAGGTCTTCGGGCCACCACTGCGGGTGCACGATCTGGCCGCGGAACCGCTGCGCGCCGGGAAACTCGGGCGCGTGTGCGCTCTCGTAGCTGTAATAGCCGCTGCACAAATATAGGAATCGGCAGCGGAATCGGACTGGCTCGGCTCGCTCGCCGACCTGCGCCGAGACGGTCCAGCGCGCGTCCTTGGACGACCACGCAGCGGAGACGATCTTGTGGCGAAAGCGAATGTGCGGATCAATCCCGAACTTCGTCGAGGTCTCGCGGATGTAGCTCAGGATCGAGCCACCATCGGCGATCGCCTTGGCCTCCTTCCAGGGGTGGAAGGGGTAGCCGAGCGTGAACATGTCCGAGTCGGAGCGGATGCCCGGATAGCGGAACAGATCCCAGGTGCCTCCGATCGCGTCGCGTGCCTCGAAGATGGCGAAGCGCTTGGTCGGGCACTCGGTCATGAGCCGGTAGGCCGCACCAATCCCCGAGAGGCCTGCACCTACGATGAGGACGTCGAGCTCGTTGGTGGTCATCGCTTCGTCTTTCCTGCTTTCTTCGACCTCACGCGATGCGAGATCCCGGCTACCAGCGCGTGATAGCGGCCAGGCACGAGGCGCTGGATGGCGTCGATCAAGCGCGCGTCGGCCCCGACCAGCACGCGGCGCGCGTTCTTCTCGACCCCGCGGAGGATGATCGCGGCCGCCTCGTCCGGCGTGAGGCGAAATGATCGTTCGAAGTCTCGGCCTGCACGCTCGACATCGACCCCGAGCGTGGCGAGGGAGGGGTGCACCTTGGAGGCTCGGGCGATGTTGGTCTTGATGCCGCCGGGGTGGATGCACGTCGCGCTGACCGGCGACCCAGTCATTTCTAGCTCGATTCGCAGCGCCTCGGTGAACCCGCGAACGGCAAATTTCGCCGAGTTGTAGGCGGCCTGGCCCGGAAACGCGATCAAGCCAAACACGCTCGAGATGTTGACCACGTGGCCATCACGCGAAGCCTCGAGGTGCGGGAGGAATGCACGCGTGCCATGCACGACGCCCCAAAAGTCGATGTCGATCACGCGCTGGAAGTCGGCGTCTTCGGCACCTCGAACGGTGGCGGCGTAGGAGATGCCCGCGTTATTGAAGATGAGGTTCACGCGCCCGTGCTCGCGCACGACCTCGTCCGCCCACGCACGAAGCTCGTCGGGCTCGCAGACGTCGAGCCGACGGCTCGTCACCGCTACTCCTTCGATCCGCGAGACGGTCTCGGCGAGGCCACGCTCGTCGACGTCGCTCAGCGCCAGCTCGCAGCCTTGGCGCGCGAGCGCGAGCGCGAGCGAGCGACCGATCCCCGAAGCCGCACCAGTGATGGCGGCGACCTTTCCATTGAAACCACGTGTCTTCATTAATCCTCCGCGCAATCGATGGCAGCAGGCATGGCTCGGCTCAGCGCGGCTGAATCAGCTCGCGCAGCAGCTCGAGCACCGCCGGCTCTTCGCTGCGATTGAAGTGCTTACCGCCGGGGGCCACTCGCACGCTCGCGTCGAGTCGCAGCTCCCACGCGGTCTTGTTGGCTCGCCAGTCCGCCGTGAAGGGATCGTTGTCGCTCAGCAGCACCGAGACGCGGCCCGCGGTCGCGCGTAGGCGCGGGAGATCGATCCGCGTGTCGATCCAAGGGCGGATCGAGGGCCAAGGCTCGTCGACCGTCCACCAGCCGGCCACGCACACGAGCTGCTCGACGCCCTCGGGCTCGTCGCCGGTCGGCGCGAGGCTGGCGAGGTAGCGCATCAGCGCCTGGCAGCCGACGCTGTGCCCGACCAGCAGCGTCTCGCTCAGCGCTCGTGGATCGTCGCCGAGCTCGGTGACCAGCGCGGCGACGCACTGTTCTATCAGAGGCTCTTTCGGGTTGGGCAGCTCGAGCACGTCGACCTGCACGGCCGAGCCGTACTCGCGCGCGAGCTCGGCTCGGATCCAGGGATACCAATCCGAGTCGGCCCCCCCAGCCCAGCGAGGAACGATGCACACGCGCTCGGTCACGCTCACATCATCGCGCGGCTGGGCGCCGGATCGCCAAACTTTTTCCGCGGACTCGGGGGATCTAACCCTCGCGGACCAACCCGCGGTCGGCTCGCATCGCTCG
>CBFGLP010001168.1:0-7234 GCA_965649595.1 uncultured Myxococcales bacterium
TCGACGTGCTCACGCTGACGGCCACGCCGATCCCCCGCACGCTGCACATGGGCCTCCTGGGCCTGCGCGAGATCAGCATGATCACCACGCCGCCGGTCGATCGCCTGGCGGTTCGCACCTACTTGACCCGCCAGAGCGACATCGTGATCGACGAGGGGGTCCGGCGCGAGCTGGCCCGCGGCGGTCAGGTGTTTTATGTCGTCCCGCGGATCATGGGCATCGAGGAGCACGCGGTTCGAATCCGCGAGCTGATCCCCGAGGCCCGGGTGCTGGTCGCTCACGGGCAGATGCCGCCCGAGATGCTCGAGCAGACGATGCTCGACTTCGTCGAGCATCGCGCCGACGTGCTGGTCTCGACCACGATCATCGAGAGCGGGCTCGACATTCCGCGCGCGAACACGATGTTCATCGCGCACGCCGATCAATTCGGGCTCGCCCAGCTCTATCAGCTGCGCGGTCGAATCGGCCGCTCCAAGCTGCGCGCCCACTGCTACTTGATGGTCACCTCGCTCGAGCGGCTCAGCGACGACGCGCGGCGGCGGCTCGAGGCGATCCAGCGCCACAGCGCGCTCGGGTCGGGCTTCAACGTGGCCAGCCAGGATCTCGAGATTCGTGGCGCCGGCGATCTGCTCGGCGCGCGCCAGAGCGGCAGCATTCAGGCGATCGGCTTCGACGCTTATGCGCGGATCCTCGGCGAGGCGGTCGCCGAGTTGCGCGGCGACCCGATCTTGCAGGAGACCGATCCCGAGCTGGTGTTCGACGTGCCGGCGTTCTTGCCCGACACCTACGTCGAGGACGTCGGCCAGCGGCTCGACTTCTATCGGCGGCTCTCGACCGCCCGCGACTCCGACGACGTCCGCGACGTGCTCGAGGAGTTGCACGATCGTTATGGCGAGCTGCCGATCGAGGCCCGCCACTTTGGCTTGATGATGGCCTGCAAGGCCTACGGGCGGAAGCTGCGGGCGCTCGCGCTCGAGCTGCGCGGGACCAAGTTCGCGGTTCGGCTGGGGCCGGATACGCCGCTCTCGCCCGAGATCGCGGTCGGGCTGAGCGCGGCGACCAAGGGGCGGCTCAAGCTCTCGGGTTCGGATCGGATCGTCGCCAGCGTGCCCCCGCGGACCGAGCGGGACTGCTCGCGTCAGCTCGAGGTCTGCGAGGGGGCGCTGGTCGAGCTGGTCGGGCGGCTGCCAGCCGTGCAAGCGCGCGGGCCCAAGCGCTGATAGCAGGAAGGAAGGTCGAGGAGGGCGGCCGAAGGCCGCCCGGACTCGAGCTCGGCTATCAGATCTCGTCGTAGCGGACGCCGATCATCTGGCCGCCGGCCTGGAGGTTACAGCCCACGTAATAGTAGCCTCCGCTGTAGGTCGTCAGCGTGTTGGCCCCGAAGTCGAGCGACTGGGCGCCCGCGGTCGAGGTGATCACGACCTTGGACGACTGCGCGGTGTTGAGGCTGTTCTTGGCGTAGAGGTAGCAGACCGTATCGTTGGCCGCGCCCGCGGGGTGGTGCACGCGGGCGAAAGCAGCGTTGAGCGACCCGCTGTTGAGGCTGCGCGGGAGGGCGCAGAGCACCGAGCCATCGGTGTTGGCCAACATGTAGGGGCCCCAGGGCTCGACATCGTCGCGGGTGTTGCAGATGTTGCCGGGGACCGTGCTGGCGCTCGCGGTCGGCATCGCCATGCAGGCGAGGAAACCGAGCAGGAGGCCGCAGCTGATTTGAGCGAAGGTGACTAGCTTGGACATGGGATCGACTTTCCTGGTTGAAGTTGCTAATGCATGCAAACGGCCGCGAGGCCGTGCACGTTGTCGCGTGCACGGGTGCGCGGAAAATCGAGCGCTCGAAGGCTGCCTGCTGTCAGCCGACGTCGTGGCCGTGGCGGACGAAGAACGCCTCGGTGCGGAGGCTTCCGTCGTCGTCGACGACGATGCGCACGTCGGCCTGTACGAACTCGCCGTCGGGCTGTGGCACAAATTCGTGCAGGAAGCGGACCTGCTCGGCCGGATCCGCGTGGCTGAACTCTGCCCGGCAGGTGCCGGTGCCACATTCGCTGCTCAGCAATTGTGTGGTGGAAAAACCCTGCTCGCGCATGGCCCGGGCCACGCCCTCGATGTGTGCCTCGGCGACCGGCGCCCAGTCGGGGTCGCGCTCCTCGTTGGCGAGGCGCTCGTCGAATCGATTGAATACGGATTCGATGTGCTCGCGCTCGGCGGCCTCCCATTGCTCGCGCTGCGCTGGCGATAGGGTGTCCGGATCCTGCTCGAGGATCTCGGGCGTGTCGGTGGCGCGGTGCGGGACTTCGACCTCGCGGATGATCTCGCGGGTAGTCGAAGGACCGCGCTGAGCCGCGAGCTCCCGGCGGATTTGGGCGATCTCCCGCTCGACCTCGGCCAGATCCGCGGGGGTGGCTTCAGGCACTACATATTGTCGGGCCGGCTCGGATTCGAGCTCGAGGGTCAGCCATGCGATCGCCCAACCGCTGACCATGGCGCCGACGACCAAGAGCGTGGATTTCCAGCGTGAATGCATAGTTGACCGCTCGGCCCTGGATTGGGCCGACTCCATCGTGCGGTCCGGCGAGACCGCGCGAACACCATAACCGATATTCGATTTGGCGGAGCAACAATTAATCGTGTGGATGCGCATTGCCCGATCGTGGGAATGGCAATCCATCGAGCCGACCGAATGATTGGGGATTGGCCGATTGATCGATTAGTCGAATGTTCTATTGGACACGAACGATCCAAACGTCAGTGCCATCGCTCGCGTCGGGCACCAGATTACCCGGGCCCCAGCCCCACGAGCGGCCGCCGATCCAATAGCTGCCGGACGCGGTCGAGAGCGTGCGCCAGAGACCTTCCCCGATCCAAGCCGTCCGATCGCCGTGCCGGACGACCACCCAATACGCGAGCTGCTCGGCCATCCCCGGATGCCTCGCGGGGCTGCGCTCGCGGACCGGACCCCGCTCGACGCTCCAGTCGCTCGGGAGCAGCAGCGCGGGTGAGTCGGACACGGCCGCGGCTCGCAGCACGCCATGCTCGTCGACGACGGCGCCTTCGATCACTGGGTGGAAGCCGAGCACGCGGGCGCGGACGCGGACCTCGAGCCGCTCGCCGATCCGAGCTGGTGGCTGGCAGCCGCCGGGCAGCTCGAGGCCGAGCGGAGCGACCGGCTCGCCGTGGTGATCGACGAGGGTCACTCGGACGCTGCGTCCGGGCTCGAGCGGCTCGATCGCGTGGACCTGACCAGTCCAGCTGTGGACCTTGTCTCCGAATGCGCCGGCCTCAGCCTTCCAGATCCTCACCCATGGGTTGGTGGGCAGCGCGAGCGGCGTGGAGTGATCGGTGCCCGGAGTCTTCGTGGTGGTCATCGACGCGATTGTGCCGGGGCCATCGTCGCGGGTGTGGAGGTGGCAAAACAAAGGGCCCTCCGCCAGCGGAGGGCCCTTCGTGGGCGGTGACCCTGGCTTCGATCAGGGCGCGTTGCAGGCCTTGAGCGTGGGGAAGTTGTTGTAGCAACCGTTCCAGTTGTAGAACTGTGCGCCGAAGTTGTGGGTGAAGATGTTGTTGTTCTCGATCCACCCGAACTCGACGCAGCAGCCAGCATCGCCGCCCGCCCCGAGGCCGAGGCCCGCCGCGACGGCTTGCATGGTTGCGAGGTCCCAAACCACGCCGGCTTGGTAGCCGTCGGTGCCGGTCAGGCCGACCGACTGGCACTTGGACGCGGTGCTCTCGCACACGGCCGAGGCGTACCAGCACTTGTTGTTGACAAACGCGCCGCCGCCGGGGCAGGGCGAGTCGCTGCACTCGGACGTGTCGAGCTCGCAGACGTCGTTGCAGAACAGATCGCCGGAGTCGAAGCCCTGCGTCTGGCACGTCTCGCCGCCGAGCTGGTCGCCGTCGCAGACCTCTGCGTCCGCGAACAAGAAGCCGTCGCCGCAGGCCGCCGCTTGGCAGGTGCCGGGGCACTCGTCGTTGTCGTTGTCGTTGCCGTCGTCGCAGCCTTCGCCGGCCGCCACGTTCATGACTCCGTCGCCGCAAGACACCGAGGTGCAGTCGGAGTCACACTCGTTCGACTCGCCCGCGGCGTCGCACTCCTCGACGCCGGCGTGGACGAAGCCGTCACCGCAGGTCGCGAGGAGGCAAGTGGGCAGGCACTCGTCGTTGTCGACGTCGTTACCGTCGTCGCACTGCTCACCGCCCTCGACGACGCCGTTGCCGCAGGTCGCCATTACGCAGGCGTTGCTGCACTCGTCGTTGTCGACGTCGTTGCCGTCGTCACAGCCCTCGCGCGGGCCGACGAAGCCGTCGCCGCAGACCTGCAAGGTGCAGTCCGTCTTGCAGGCGCCGGTGTCCGAGTTGTTGCGGCCCTCGTCGCACTCCTCGGCTTCGCCGACGAACCCGTTGCCGCACGTATCCAGCCCCTCGTCGGGCGAGTCGGTGGAGTCGTCGGTGGAGTCGGTGGAGTCGGTCGCATCGTCGCTCGAGTCGCTCGAGTCGCTCGAATCACTGGTCTCGGTGTCGCTCGACGTGCCGACCTCGTCGTCGGTACCCGACTCGTCGGTGCTGTCGGAGTCGGTCCCGTCGTCTCCAGATCCACCGGGACAAGCGATCAAGAAGGGAGCAACCAAAAGGGAATTGTGAGCCGGAGGCTACGCATGCGGCGATGATTGCGTCGGTCGAAGTCGAAACGCAAGCCGGTCGAGCATCGAGCGAATGCGAGCGTAGATTGTTTCCACGTCGGGTCAGCCCTTGATGACCGCGAGCGGGACCAGCTTGGCGACCTTGCGTGCGATCCCAGCGCGATCCATCACCTCGACCACGTCCGCGACATCTTTGTAGGCTTCGGGCATCTCCTCGGCGACGGTTATCTTGCTTTCGCTACGCACGTACACGCCCTTGTCCTCGAGCTCGCGAAAGATCGCCCGCCCCCGGGCCTGTCGCTTCGCCTCGGTACGCGAGAGCAGCCGCCCGGCGCCGTGGCAGCTCGACCCGAAGGTCTCGCGCATCGCCTGCTCGGTTCCGACCAGCACGTAGCTGTAGCGGCCCATATCGCCTGGCACGATCACCGGCTGGCCAATCGCGCGATAGGCCTCGGGCACCTGCGGATGGCCGGGACCGAACGCCCGCGTCGCGCCCTTGCGGTGCACGCATACCCGTCGCTCGACGCCGCCGATCTCGTGCCGCTCCCACTTGGCGATGTTGTGGCAGACGTCGTAGACCAGCTCGAGCCCGAGCTCTTCGATGGGTAGCGAGAAATGTTCGCTCAGGGCCTCGCGCACGAAGTGGGTCATGAGCTGGCGATTCGCAAACGCGAAATTGATCGCGCAGGCCATTGCGGCAAAGTAGCGCTTGGCCTCGTCGCTGCGCAGCGGAGCGGCGGCGAGCTGGCGATCGGGCAATTGGATCTTGTATTTTTTCGCGGCCGCGAGCATCTCGTGGAGCGAATCGGTGCAGATCTGGTGGCCGAGGCCGCGGCTGCCGGAGTGGATCAACACGGTCAGCTCGCCTTCGTGCAGGCCGAAGGCCTCGGCGGCGAGAGGATCGAAGATCTCGGCGACATAGCCGAGCTCGCAAAAGTGGTTGCCGGATCCGAGCGAGCCGAGCTGCGGGCGACCGCGATCTTTGGCCTTGCTCGACACCTGCGAAGGATCGGCGCCAGGGAAGCAGCCGCCTTCCTCGATGTGGGCGAGGTCGTCGGCCGTGCCCATGCCCTGTGCGACCGCCCAGG
This sequence comes from uncultured Myxococcales bacterium, assembly GCA_965649595.1. Classification (GTDB taxonomy): domain Bacteria; phylum Myxococcota_A; class Polyangia; order Nannocystales; family Nannocystaceae; genus Plesiocystis. Next base: position 5,723 of record CBFGLP010001168.1, read on the forward strand.
CGGCGCCCTCGCGCATGACCTTGTCGAGCTCCGGGGGGCTGAGCTTGCGCGGGCTCTTGCTGCCTACGCCGGCCGGGATCGCTTGGTAGAGGTGCGTGGCCAGCTCGGGCAGCGTGTCGGCGACGTCGATCTTGCCGATGTTCGAGCGCAGCAGCCGGACGCCGCAGTTGATGTCGTAGCCAACCCCGCCGGGCGAGAGCACGCCCTCGTCGGGGTCGAACGCTGCGACTCCGCCGATCGGGAAGCCGTAGCCCCAGTGGATGTCGGGCATCGCGATCGCCGGCCCGACGATGCCGGGCAGGTGGGCGACGTTGGCGACCTGCTGTGGGCTGCGATCGCTGCGGATGTCGTCGAGCATCGCCGCGCTGGCGTAGATCATGCCGTCGGTCCGCATGCCTCCGGTGGCCGGGATCCGCCAGCGCCAGGCGTCGACGCGCTCGATTCGGGTGGTGGTGTCGGGCCCTGCGGGGCGCTCGTCGTCGTCGGTCATGGCTCGCTCATACGTCCAGGATCACGCGCGCGCGCACGAAAGGGCGGCCGCGGGCGTCGTGCTGATCGATCAAGAGTAGCTCGTGGTAGGTGACGGCCTTGATCTCCTGCACGAGCAGGTCGCTCGCCGCGACCCCGCGCAGGCTGGCCTCGAGGTGGGCGCCGTCCGGCTCTTCGCGCAGTCGCAGCGCGCCGCCGAGGGTCAGGAAGCCCTCGACGGTGGCGAGGTATAGAACCTCGTCGAGGAAGCGGACCAGGCGATCTTCTCGGTCGAGGGCGTCGACTGTCAGGTCGTGCTGGCGCGGCTCGTCGGGGGTCGGGAGCTCTGTGCCCTCGGTCAGCGCGAGCACGAGCGCGCGGGCCCCCTCGAGCAGCAGCGCGGGCTCGTCGGGCGCCCAGAGCTCGACCGCGAGGTCGGCGGTGTGCTCGAGCCAGCGATGGCCAGGCGTCGTCGTCGGATCGACGTCGGGATCGAGCGGAGCGAGCGGGAGCGCCACGGCTTGGTTGTACTCGATGTTGGCGATCAGCCACGCTGCTTGATCTGCGCAAAGGTCAACTCGAACCGAGCCAGGTACTTGCGCAGGCGATCGCTGTCGTTGCTCGAGGCCTTCCGCGCCCGCGAGGCCGCGAACAGCACCCGGCTGGCCTCGGCGAGCGTCTCGCTCGCTCGACAGACCCGCAGCACGTCGGCCAATTGCACCCGGTCGAAGCGGTCGAGCTCGGCCAGCTCGGCGGCAGAAAAGTAGCGCTCGAGCACGCCCTCGTCGTCGCTGGCCTCGACCTGGGCCGGACGCCAGCGACGGCGCAGTCGCTCGAGCTCCTCCTCGACCAGCGCGAGGTCGATCCGGCCGCCCGCGGCGAGCGTGGCGAGCCGCTCGACCGCGGCCGCGAAGTCGCGGAAGTTGCCAGGCCAGCTCGCCTCGGGGCTGTTGGCGAACGCCAAGAAGCGCTCGCGCGCCTCCTTGTTGAAGGTGACCCGCGCGTTGCCGCGGCTGGCCCAGCGCTCGAGCTCGTAGTCGAGGT
>CBFGLP010001169.1:0-12397 GCA_965649595.1 uncultured Myxococcales bacterium
GGTTGGCCTCGACCAGCTCGGCCTTGGCCCGCTCGGCCTGGCGCTTGGCCTCCATCAGCTCGTTGTGCAGGTCGATCAGCTGGTCGCGCTCGACCCCGGTCTCCTGCTCGATCTGGCGGATGCGCTTGTAGGCCAGCTTCATGCGGGCCTCGATCTCGTGCAGCTCCGAGGGGTGGAGGCCGAGCCGGCGGCAGAGCTTGAACTCCTCCTCCTCGCTCAGGCGCACGTCCTTGAACAGCTTGCTGAGCTCGTCGAGCTCCATGCCGGCCCGCTTCTCACAGGTCATAAGATCCTGGCCGGCTTTGCGCAGGCGCTCGACGATCGAGCTGAGCTCGTCGACCATGCCGTCGATCGGCTTGCGGGCGAGGTGCATCTCGCGGATCGCCTCGGCGATCGAGTCCTTGTGATCGTCGATCTGCTGGTCGACCGACTTGCCCCGCTCCTTGGCCGGCTTGTCGGGCGACTGCTCGTGGGCGGAGATCAGCTTCTCGATGTCCTTCTGGTGCCGACGGATCTTCTCGAGCTGCTTTTGCATGTTGTCGAACGCCGCCTCCTGATTGAGGGGCGCGACCTCTTCCTTGCCCATGTTGGGCCCGTCGTTGGGCGTGGCGATCTGGACCACGTCCTTGATGCGCAGCTGGTTGCGCTTGATCTTGTCGAACATGTCCTGAATGAAGGGCACGGCGACCGGGCTCTTGAGCACGATGTCGAGCACGCGCATCTCGCCTTGCTCGATCCGCTTGGCGATCTCGACCTCGCCCTCGCGGGTCAGCAGCGAGACCGAGCCCATCTTGCGCAGGTACATGCGGACGGGATCGTTGGTCCGGGTCGCGCCTCCCGCTTCGCTCTCGCCGTCGGGATCTCGGGACTTGCGTGACTTGGACTTGGGCTTGCGCGGGCCGTCCTCGTCTTCATCGGCCTCGGCGGGCTCGGGCTCGGGCTCGTCGCCGTCGTCGTCGTTGGCCGCAGCCTCGACCACGTCGACGCCCTCTTCTTCGAGCATCTTTCGCCACTCGTCGATCTGCTTGTGATCGACGATGTCGCTCGGAAGCAGCTCGCGCAGCTCGTCGAGCGTGATCTGTCCCTTCTTCTTACCGAAGGCGATCACCGCCTTCTTGATCTTTTCGAGCTTGTCGACGTCTGCGGGGCGGGACTTGCCTGACATGGGGCGCTGGACCTCTCGGGGGGCGGTTAGGGTAGGTAGCTGAAGCGTCCGGGGTGAGGGGGGGACCCCGGGAGGGGATGGAATGGAAGCGGGCTGAGGTGGCTCAGTGACGTTGGAGGCTGGCTTGCAGCTCCTTTTGACGGCGGCGGGCGTCCATGCGGCGGATCGCCAGCTCGTGGACGGCCTGCTCGTCGCCTCGCAGGCGCGCGTCGGCGAGCTGACCGTCGAGCTCGCGAACCTCGAGCTCGAGCTGGTCACGCTCGCAGAGCACCAGGCCTTGCTCGAGCGCGGCTTGAGGATCTTCGATCTCGAGGTAGGCGTGGCCGAACACCCGCTCGTGCAGCAGGCGATGCTGCGACGCGTCAATCAGGTCGAGCAGCTCGCCTTCGCTCGGTTGCGCGTCGCCTTCGAGCGCGGCTCGAATGACTCGCTCGAGGATCGGTCGTAGGCGTCGGTCGGTGACGCGATTCAGAACACCCTCGCGTTCGGCTACACGGGCGAGCTCGGGTCGGTCGACCAACAACGCCGTGACGCTCGCTTGGCCGCTAGGGAGGGGCTGCGGGCGCATGGCCGCGGAGTGTGTCATACCCGCGGGAAATTGCGAGGGTTGTGTGGAAATGGGGATACCCGGAGCAGATGTCCTCCGTGGGCCCCCAGGTGGTCCTCGCCGGACCGCCCCTGCGGCCGTGGAACCATGAGGCTGCGGTCGCTCGTGCCCGAATTGGCCTTCGTCAGCCCCACGGCGGCTGAATTCGGGTCGCGATGCCCTCGCTGGGGGCCCTTCGGAGACCGAGGGCTCGGTCGAAGGCTGATCGATTGCAGCCCACACTCGGCGAGCCGGGATCTGCAACATGTCGGCGGCCAAGTTGGCGTAGTCACCTCGGGCGTCGCGGCCCCGAACGCAACGCAGGAGCGGCACTAGCGCTCGAAGAGCCCGTGCCTTCGCATCGATCGACTGCCGAGCTCCCTTCTCGACCATCCGATTCATCAACCACTCGAGCGCCGAGCCGGGTCGACGCAGCAGGTTGTCGAGCTGCTCCGGTGGCATGCTGTCGGGATCCTCACCGGCTGGCAGCGGAGCGATCCGGACGTCCATCCCCTGCTCGAGCAACAGCGGCAGCGCAGCATAGGCTGCCTTGGCTCCCGCGCGGTCTCCGTCGAAGCACAACACGACTTGATCGGTGAAGCGCCCGAGCAGCTCGACCTGTGCCTTGGTCAAGGCCGTGCCCAGCGGAGCGACCGTATCGGTGTAGCCGCGCTGATGCATCGCGACCACGTCGATCTGTCCTTCCACCAGGATCCCTCGCCCGCTCTCTCGCATCGTGGCTCCGGCCGCGTGTAGACCGAACAGCGTTCGAGCTTTCTTGTAGAGCAGCGACTCGGGCGAATTCACGTACTTGGGCGCCTTCTGACCGTCCTTGTGGCCGTCGCTCGACTCGGCGTGTTGCGGCAGGATGCGGCCGGAGAAGCCCAGCACCCGGCCGCCCGGTTGGATGATCGGGAACATGAGCCGTCCGCGGAATCGGTCATACCAACCGTTCCCTCGCGGGCTCCGAACGATCAACCCGAGCTGCTCCGCGAGCGGGAGGTCGAGGCCGCGAGCCTGGAGCTCGCGGGCCAGCGGATCCCAGCCGGCCTCGTCGGGCGCAGGCGCATAGCCGATCCGAAAGCTCTCGGCGATCGCGTCCGAGATCCCGCGCTCGCGCTGGTAGAGGCGCCCCGCCTCGCCGACCTCCCGCTTCAGCAGGATCTCGCGGTAGAGGTCGGTCGCGACCGCGTTGATGCGATAGGCCGCCTCGCGCTCGCGCTCGCGCTGCTCGGCTCGCCGGACGTCGCCTTCGTCTTGATCGGGCAGCGCGACCCCGACCTTCGCCCCGAGCGAGCGAACGGACGCCAGGAAGCCGACGCCCTCGATCTTCTGCACGAACGTGAACACGTCGCCCCACGCTCCGCAGCCGAAGCACTTGTAGCTGCGTCGGATCGGGTCGACGTAGAAGCTCGGCGAGCGCTCCTCGTGGAAGGGGCACAGGCCTTTGAACTGCTTGCCCGAGCGCTTGAGCCCGACGTGCCGACCGACGACCTCGACGATGTCGGTCTGCTCTCGGATGCGCTCGATGATGTGGTCTGGGATCCCCGCCATCGCCCGCGCGAGCTCGCTGCCTAGGGAGGTCGCGGCCAACCCTTGGCCGCGAGCTTTTCCGTAGTAAGGATCCCCACAATCGCGGCCTGAGCAAGTCCGCTGTTCGGACGCTGGTGCGGGCTGGGCTACGGCGCCACGCCGCCGCCCGCGGCCAGGCCTCAGCCCCCAAGCCCGGACCGGTTCCGCCAAAAATTTGCCCGTCCCCCTCGGGTCGTGCCACCTGAGCGCATGGCCCAGTCCCTCGGCCCCGCGAACCCCCAACCGACTCTCCTCGTGGGTCCCGCGAGCCCGCTGCCCGACGCTGCCCCGACTCGCGAGGCCGGGCTCTCGGGTGACAGCGCCGAGGAGCTCGAGTCCGGACTCAACCGCCGCGCGAGCGGCCGACGCGCTCGCGCGCGCGATCGGCTGATGGACCGCGCGACCCAGCCCTACGCGCCGAACCCCGCGCTAGCGAAGGTCCGCGACGTCGAGAACCTGTTGCTCTTCATCGACGACGACCTGCGCGAGACGGCCCTGGCGATGGAGCGGATCGAGCGGTACCTGGTCTCGACGCTGGGCCTGCTCGACGGGGACAACCTCGACCGCGACGAGATCCACGCGCTGGCGACCGATACGAGCGTGCTCGACCACGTCGAGCAGCTCAACGAGACGCTCGAGAGCCTGCGCCGCCGCATGGCCAAGCTCGCCCGAATGGTGTGATCGATCGCCGATGCTTCCGCTCGCGCGGGGCATGACGTAGATCCCACCCTCGTGTCCGAAGCCGCGCCCGCCTCCGCGTCGACCGTCGATCCTGCCGAGGCGCGGCGGATCGCTCGCACGGCCCTGCTCGCGACCTGCCTGCTCTACGTCGTCTATGGCGGCTTGCGGGCGCTGCCTTGGCCGCCCCTCGCTGCCGAGTCGCTCGGCGTCATCTTGATCGCCGGGTTCTATTTCTTGCCCGGCTGGTTGCTGCGCCACCACCCAGAGCTCGCCGCACGCTGGCAAGTCGGGCCCGATCTCCCGATCCCACCGTGGCGCTCGAGCGGCTGGCGCTGGGCCCTCTACGCGGCGCTGGCGATCTTCCCGATCTTCGCGCTGGGCACTTGGGCTTTCTATGCGCAGGTTTGCAGCGGCGACCTCTCGTCGCTCTCGCCGGTGCTCGCCCTCGAGTCGCACACGCCGGCCTCGGGTAGCCTGGAGAAGTTCCTCGCCCGCCAGTGCCGCCACCACGCGGGCGGCTTTTGGCCGACGACCTTGGCGGTCCCGATCGCGTGGGTCGAGGGGTATGGCTTCGGCTTCGTCCGCGACCTAGCGATCGGCATCTTCGCCATCGCGCTGCCCGAGGAGGTGTTTCATCGCGGTTACCTGATGAGCGCCCTGGAGCAGCGCTGGCCCGCCAAGCGGAAGCTCTTCGGTGTGCCCTTCGGGTGGGCGGCGGTGATCTCGAGCACGCTCTTCGCTCTCGGCCACCTGGTCACGATGCCCAACACCGCCCGGCTCGCCACCTTCTTTCCGGCGCTGGTATTTGCATGGCTGTGGCGGCGCAGCGGCAGCCTGTGGGCCCCCGCGCTCTTCCACGCGTCCGCGAACCTGTTGATGGACATGCTGCTGGCGAGTACCTTCCCTCTGCGGTGAGTGCCGAGGGCAAGGTTGCGGCGTTCTTCGACGTCGATCACACGTTGATCGCCTGCAACTCGGCACGCAAGTGGGTCGAGTACTTGTGGCGCAACGGCAAGATCTCGGCTGGCGCCGCGCTCCGCTCGGTCTGGTGGTTGGTCAAGTACCGCATGAGCGTGCTCGACTACGAGGCGGTCACCGCCGAGGTCGTGCGCGGCTACGCCGGCCAGTCCGTCGCCGAGCTCTGCCGCGAGGTCGAGGCCTGGTTCCATGCCGACGTCGAGCCGATGATCTGCATCGAGGGCCGCGAGCGCGTCGATTGGCACCGCGCCGCTGGTCACGAGCTGGTGCTGCTGACCTCGGGCACCTTCTTCTCGGTCGAGCCCTTGCAGAAGATCCTCCGCGTACCGAACCTCGTCTGCACGCAGCTCGAGATCGTCGACGGCAAGCTGACCGGCAACTACTTCCCGCCCAGCTGCTTCGGCACCGGCAAGCTCGATGCCGGGCTCGCGTTCGCCGAGCAGCGCGGCATCGATCTTCAGCGCTCGTACTTCTACACCGACAGCTACTCCGACCTGCCGATGCTCGAGCGCGTCGGTGAGCCGCGGGTGATCAACCCCGATCCCCGCCTGCGTCGCTGGGCGCTCGGCAAGGGCATGAAGGTCGAGCAGTGGCGTCCGCAGGGCCCTGTGCTGCCCGGCGAGGAGCTACCGGACGAAGCCGCGGTGCCCGAGCGGCGGTCCCCGATGACGCAGGTCAGCGGAGCCGCTCCGCTCAGCGAGCGAGCGATCGACGATCTGCTGGATCTCGACAAGCAGCACCCATGACCACCCGCCGAAGCTTGGCCGAACTCGGCGCGATCGATGACCCGATCCGCGCTGCCCTACACGAGGATCTCGCCAGCGGCGACCTGACGGCGCGCTTGACCGTGCCGGCGCAGCTCGACGCGCGGGCGCGGATCGTTGCCAAGCAGGAGCTGGTGGTCTGCGGCGGGCCGGTGGTCGTGCGGGTGTTCGAGCAGGTCGACCCCAGCGTCGAGGTCGAGCTGCTCGTCGCGGACGGGGAGAAGATCGGTCCGGGCACCGAGGTGATCCGGATCCGCGGTAACGCGAGGTCGCTGCTCGCGGGCGAGCGCACGGCGCTGAACCTGCTCGGGCGCGGCTGCGCGGTCGCGACGCTCACTCGGCGCTACGTCGATGCTGCCGGACCGACGCTGCGAGTGGTCGATACCCGCAAGACCATGCCTGGGTTGCGGGCGCTGGATCGCTACGCGGTCCGCTGCGGTGGCGGGCACAATCATCGCAACGATCTCGGGGCCGGCGTGCTGATCAAGGAGAACCATATCCGCTGCGCCGGCTCGGTCGCGGCAGCGGTTCGGGCAGCGCGGGAGCATGCGCCGCACACCGTGCAGGTCGAGTGCGAGGTGACGAGCCTCGACGAGCTGCGCGAGGCGATCGGGGCCGGGGCGGAGGCGATCCTGCTCGACAACATGGACGACGAGACGCTGCGCGCGGCCGTCGGGATCGTCGGGATCAAGGGCGAGCGTAGGATCGTGCTCGAGGTCAGCGGCGGGATCACGTTCGAGCGCTTGCCTAGGTTGGCGGGGATTGGGGTGGATCTGGTGAGCGTGGGGGCGTTGACACATTCGGCGCCGAGCGTGGATTTGTCGATGCTGTTCGATCCGATCGCCGAATAACAATATTGATTGTGCGCTGCCCCAGGCGGCTGGTCGGCCGATTATTGATCTCGGCCGACCGGCTTTGCCAGTGAGGCCGATTGTTCGCTTTCCATCCGACGCGGAAGACCGGCCGTATTCTCATGATCTCGCGCGGCGCAGCGCTTGCTTCGTGCATCGCCATTCTCGCCTCGTACACTCGCTCCGCTGCGGACAATTCAGCCATGTATGGAGCTGGCGCCGGCGGAATAAATGAAGAGCGAGCCTATCATGACGATGCCCAACTTGGCCGAGGTCGCCGACATGCTGGGCGCTTGGGGCAACCCGCCACCAGGCTCGGTCGCGGTCGACGAAGAGAACGAACCAACCGAGCGGCGCCGGCTCAAATCGGCCAGCCAGGCGGCCGAGCAGGGCTCGGCTGTCAGCGACGAGAGCCAGATGAGTGACCAGCGTCGCCTCGCCTCGGCCAGCTCTCGGGCCGAGAATACAGCGGATGTCGAAGAGGACGCGCCGGTCGAGCGCCGCAGCTGTGCTGGTGAAGACGACGAGACGACCGCTCCGCGGGTCATCGCTTCTCCGCGTGGTCCCGTGCTCGGGCGGGTGCACTCGCCCCTGGAGCCGGAGGGAGAGGCGGCCATGGAGCCGTCCGTCGATTCCAGCGCGCCCGCAGCTGCGACCCCGAGCTCACGCCCTTCTCGCTGGTGGCTGGTGCTGTTCGTGCTCGTGCTCTGGGGTGGGATCGCGTCGATCGCCTGGTTGGTGGGGGACGATGAGCTCCCTGGGCCCCCCGCGCGCAGGGCCGCCGTCGAGCTCGATGCTGCGCCAGAGCCCACCCCCGATCCGAGCCTGCAATCACGTCCGGAGCTGCTGGTCACCGAGCCCGGGCTGGCCGTCGAACCCGAGCTGATCATCGACGAGGAGCCGGTCGCCGAGCCCGAGCTGATCATCGACGAAGAGCCGGTCGCCGGGCCCGAGCGGCCCGTCGGCTCACGACCGACGCCGGGGCGTTCAGGTCACCGGAGCAAGAGCGAAGGGTCCGCGTCGGCCGTCGAGCCACGACCGAGCCCCGAGCCCGAGCCCGGCTACGACGACCTGCCCTCGCTCGTAACCACGCCGACCCACGAGCAGCCCGACTGCGAGCAGGCCCGCGCTGACGCCGACGCGGCGCTCCGAGCCGGCGATTGGGATCGAGCCGACAAGCTCGCCAAGCAGACCGAGTGCTGGTCCGACTCGACCGAGCGCTTGCGGATCCGCGTGCAGGCGCTCGCTCAGGCCGAACACTACGACGAATGTTTGAAGATCGGCGAAGACCTCGAGGACAAGGAGATCAAGCGATGGGTGAGCATCTGTCGTCGCGCGCAGCCCTGAGCTGCACGCTCGCGCTCGGCTCGCTCGTGGCGGGCCCGGTGAACGCCTGGGCCAGCCCGCCAGTGGCTGAGCAGGTCGGGTCCGACGCCGTGACCGAGGTCGAGCGCATTCGTGTAATCATCGACACCAGCAGGTTGTCCAAATCGGACAGTGAGCGGATTCGTCCTTACGTATACGAGCAAGTGATCGGCTACATCGAGGCCGAGGGGTTTTCGGTAACCAGCAAGAAAGTGCCGACCACGCTGCGTGTTCGGATCGAATACCTCGATCAGGAAGATCTCGAATACGCGGTTCACTACGACATCCAGCGGGACGTCGGGGCATCGACCGATGTGCCCTGGGTGGCGTGTGTCGCGTGCGTGGACGCGGCGCTGCTGCGCAAGATCGAAGAGGGCCTCCCACCCGCGCTCGCGCGGATTCGCCAGCTGACCCCGAGCGAGCCCGAGCCCGTCGAGCAGCCGCCGACCACCGACGAGCCGACCAAGCCGGCTCCGGCCCCGATCGGTGGCCTGGAGATCGCCGGCGCCGTGCTGGCTGGGGTTGGGCTCGGCGTCGTGATTGGCGGTGGCGTCGAGTACGGCCGCGGCGTCGAGGTCGAAGGCGAGTCGGACCAGACCCGCTTCCGCGTCGACCATCGTATCCCCGGCGGCGTCATGCTCGGTGTCGGCAGCGCCGCCTTGCTCGTCGGTGTCGCGTTGCTGGCCACCGATCTCGGTAAACGAGCCAAGCAGCGCAAGTCGGCAGACAAACGCGAAGCTCGCGTCTTGCCGATCCTGGGCCCGGGCACCGTGGGCTTGGGCTTCGTTGGCAACTTCTAACTGTCTTCGTCAGCCCCACGGGGCTGAATTCGAGAGCGTTGATCATGCACAAGCACATCCTCTTCGTTGGTTCCGGTTTTGTCCTCGGTCTCGCCCTCGCGGCGTGCAAGATCCCCGAGCCGAACCCCGAGCATTGCGTCAACGCCAGCGGCGATTCGACGTGCGTCGAGCTCTACGGCGCCGAGCGCCCCTATTGCACGAGCGCGGAGTGTGACGTGGGCTCGGACGGGTACATGGGCTGCGTGGCGGAGCGACCGGCGGACGAGTGCTACTTCGCCTGCGGCGACGGGCAGACGGTCGAGGAGGATGTGAGCTGCCTGGGGTCGGCGGACGAGAGCGCCGACGCGGATTCTAGCGACATGGCGGACACGACGGAGCCGCTCGCGTGCGAGGTGGACAAAGATTGCGGTGAAGCAGGGGCGCGCTTTTGTGGGCCCCAAGGCGAGTGCGTGGCCTGCAGCGAGATGGCCGATCCGGACGCCGCGTGTGCCGGGTTGGACGAGGGCGTGAGCCCGGTCTGCGCGGCTGGGTCGTGCGTACAATGCGATGAAGGAAAGCTCGGCGCGTGCGGGGGCGTGACACCGGTCTGTGATGCGGAGGGGAACGTCTGCGTGGGGTGCAGCTGGCACGAGGAGTGCGGGGTGGCGTGCAACATGCAAGAAGGGAGCTGCTTTTCGGACGCGGTGTTCGAGGCGATGGATACCGACAGTCTGGCCAATGCGCTGGCGGAGATCGCGATGCTCGAGCCCAAGCAAGGCGTGATCGTCTTGCACGACGGCGGGGCGGGGGTCGACCACGTCGAGAGCGTGACGGTGCCGGCGGGTGTCACGGTTGCGTTCATGCGGGCTGCTGATCAGGCCGAGGTGCCGAGCTGGCAAGGGCAGGCCGGGCCCGCGCTGACGGTCGAGGCAGGAGCGGTGGTGTACCTGCAGGGGATCGAGATCTCGGGCACCCAGAGCGGCCAGGCGGGGATCGTCGTCAAGGGCGGCCAGCTGTGGGTCGACCGGGCGCGGGTCATCAACAACAGCGGCGGCGGGATCGTGGTCGATGATGGAGGTGCGTTGGTGCTGCGCAACTCGTTCGTCGGCGGCAACGTGACCGACGTGGACGCGCTCCGCGTCGAGGACGGCTCCGCGCGCATCAACTACACGACGCTCGCCGGTGGAGCGATCGCGTCCGCGGCGATCCGCTGCGCGATTGGACAGACGATCGATGTGCGCAACAGCCTGTTGATCTCGCGCCAGGTCGCGCCGGAGGTCGACTGCTTGGGCGCCTCGTTCGAATCGAACGCGCTCGAGACCACGATGGCAGGCAACACCGGGCTGGGCGAGATGATGGATCTGTCTTGGTTCGCCGGCTATGGGGCTGGTGATCTGCACCTCGCCGCTCCGCCGGCTGCCTTGCGCACCGCGGCCACTTGGCAGCCAGGCGATCCGATCGTGGACATCGACGGTGATCCCCGGCCGACCGATGATGGGACCGAGGACTACGCCGGCGCCGACCGGATGCCGATCTGATCATTCGTCAGTCCTCGCCCGGCGCATAGAGCCCCAGCTCCCGCAGCCGCTTGCGGAGCTTGGGCCGGCTCACCTTGATCCGTCGCGCCGCCTCGCTCAAGTTGCCTTCGCAGTCCGACAGGATCCGCGTGAGCAGCAGGCGATCCAGCTCTTCATGCGCGCGCCAGTAGTCGTCGACCCGCGCGAGCTCGGCGACCTTGGCCACGCTGCGGCTCTCGGTCGAGAGCGCGAGATCGCGGGCATGGATCACGCTGCCGCGAACCACGAAGGCCGCGTGCTCGATCACGTTCTTCAGCTCGCGCACGTTGCCGGGCCAGCGATAGCTGCGGAGCACCGGCGGGACCTCGTCGGCCAGCTCGCGGGCGAGCTCGTGCTCGTGCGCGAGCCGAGCCAGGAAGTCGCGCGCCAGCAGCTCGATGTCGTCACCACGCTCGCGCAGCGGCGGGACCTCGACCGTCGCGCGGGCGAGACGAAAGTAGAGGTCCTCGCGGAAGTGGCCCTCGGCGACCATCCGACGCAGATCTCGATGCGTGGCCGCGACCACCCGCACGTCGACCTGGCGAAGCTTGGTCGGCTCACCCACGCGGGCGACCTCGCGGCGATCGAGCACGCGCAAGAGCTTGACCTGCAGCTCGAGCGGCAGCTCGCCGATCTCGTCGAGGAAGAGCGTGCCTGAGTCTGCCTCCTCGAACACACCCGGCTGATCGTGCTCGGCCCCCGTGAACGCGCCGCGGCGGTGCCCGAAGATCGCCGCCTCGGCCAAGCTCGGCGGCAAGCTGCCGCAGTCGAGCACGCGAAAGGGACCGCTCGCGCAGCGCGAGTGGCGATGCAGCGCTCGTGCGACCAGCTCCTTGCCGGTCCCGGTCTCGCCGAGCACCAGCACGTCGACCGGCGTCGGGGCCAGCCGCTCGAGCTCGGCGAACAGCTCCCGCATGACTCGGCTGCGACCGTGGAGCTCTCCGAACCGCTCGGACTCCGAGATCGACACGTCGACATCACCCGCGCCGATCAGCTCGATCCGACACTCGCCAGCCGCGAACACATCGCCAGCTTGGAGCTGGACGTGGAACACCCGACGCCCGCCCAGCCAGGTCCCGTTGCGGCTGTCGAGATCGAGCAGCTCGATCCCGCTCGCGCTCGCGCGCAGCTCGAAGTGCATCCCGCTGACCGAAGGATGCTCGAGCACGATGTCGGCCGCGCGGCTCCGTCCACCCCGCGCGACTGGCTTTCGGATCGTCAGCTCGGCACCCGAGCCATCGAGCACTCGCACGGTGAGCTGCCCGAGTCGCCGCTCGACCTTCGTGGCGCGAGACAGGGCGGCCGTCGGCTGCGTGGGCTCGAGGGGCTCGGACACGCTCGGACCATATCAGCCTGGCGTTGGAAACGTTTTTTCCAGCGCTGGCACTGGACTTACCAGCGGGTCCGAGGGCTGCCCCGAGTCGGCCCGGGGGCCAAGCTCCCGAGCGCAACCGAGCGGATCCAGCAGCGAGGTGGTCGATCGTTTTCCAGCAGCGACGAGCAACCGCCCCTCCTCGCACGCGCTCGCGTGGCACGGCGCTTGCTTTGTGCATCGTCAGCGATCGAGCGGTTCGGTACACTCGCTCGAGCATCAGCCATGTCTCGACGTCTCGGTCCATACCAGCTCACGCGCCAGATCGGCTCCGGCGGCATGGGTGAGGTATGGACGGCGGTCAAGCTGGGGGTCGGCGACGTCGCGATGCCCTGCGCGATCAAGTTGATGCGACCCGAGCTCGCGCAGACCCAGGCAGACCGCGAGCGCTTCCTCAACGAGGCCCGCATCGCCGCTCAGCTCGATCATGGTCGCATCGTCAAGGTCATCGACGTGGGCGAGTCGGCAGGGCAGCTCTACCTCGTCATGGATCGCGTCGACGGGGTCGACCTCCGAGGCCTGCTCGAGCGCTTTCGCGACGCTGGTGGGCAGCGGCTGCCGCTTCACATCAGCACCTTCATCGTCGCCGAGATCCTCGCCGCGCTCTCGTTCGCGCACAACAGAACCATCTCTGGTCGACCCGCGGCCGTCATCCACCACGACGTCACGCCAGGCAACATCCTGATCTCGTCGAGCGGTGAGGTGAAGCTGACCGACTTCGGCATCGC
>CBFGLP010001170.1:0-3825 GCA_965649595.1 uncultured Myxococcales bacterium
GGTGGGCTGGTTTCGGGTTCGCAGCCGTCGCTTTGGCCCCCCTGAAGGGGGGCTATTCGAGCCCATACGGGGGTCGTGCGCGATGCCTGCGGGAGCTAAAGGGGGACACAATACGCCGCCTCGACCAGCACGTCGTCGACCGGGACGTCGGTGAGCGGGTCGACGTCGGTGACCGGCACGGCGGAGATCGCCGCGAGCACGTCGAAGCCCTCCACGAGCACGCCGAACACCGCGTACTGATCATCGAGCGAGGGCTGCGCTCCGTCGCAGAGGTACCACTGCGACTCGGCGGTGTCGGGCTCGCTGCGGCGCGCCATGCCGATCGCCCCGTCGATGTGGCGCAGCTCGGGATCGATCTCGAGCGGGATCGGCCCGAGCGTCTCCTTGACCACGAGGCCGGGCTCGTAGCCGCCGCCTTGGACCACGAAGCCGTCGATCACCCGGTGGAAGATCGTGTTGTCGTAGAAGCCGCTCGACACGTAGCCGAGGAAGTTCGCGACGGTGATCGGTGCTCGCACGGCGTCGAGCTGCAGGACCATGTCGCCGAGGCTGGTCTCGAGCACGACCAGCGGCGCGTCGCCCATGCAGTCGGGGTGGAGGTTGCCGTGCCCGTAGCCCTCGGTCTCGGACGTCTCGGTGTCGGTCTCGCTAGCGGTGTCGGAACCGCCCTCCTCGGTGGCCTGATCGCTCGCTTCGTCAGCTCCCTCGTCTCCGGGCGAGTCGCCGCATGCGAGCGTGAGCAGGCCGAGCAAGGCGGGAGCGGTGCGTCGAGTCATGTCGGGACTCTATCACTCGGGGTGCGAACCTGGTTTCGCCGCTGCCCTTCGAGGCCATCGGCGTTTATGCTCGCGCCGATGCAGCCGGCCCCCAAGCGCTCGCGCATCCGCGATCTCCTGACCAAGCCGATCCGTCTGCCGCAATGGCTGGCGGGCAAGCCCGCGCCCGGAGACCCCAGCATCTTCGCGTTCAACGACGAGCGCGATCGCGTGGTCGCCGAGGTCACGCGGCGGGTGGTCGAGGAGTGCAGGCTCAGTCGGCAGCCGCTCGAGGTCCGGCTCAACGACACGGCCCACCGCGAGATCGAGCGGCTCGAGAAGCAGCGCGACGACGAGGCCCGCGAGTGGCTGAGCTTCTGGCGGCAGGTCGTCCGCAAGCTCGGGCGCATGAGCGACGACGAGCGGCTCGAGACGCTCCACCAGGTGGTCGAGGCGATGGCTCGCGACGTGGCGGGCAACTTCGATCCTCGCGTGTATCGGTTCTCGCAGCGGGTCGTGCCGGGGTTGATCGCGGGGGTCATGAACCCGCGCGAGCTGGCCCGCGAGACCCTGAGCGCTGGGCGGATCGGGGTCGACCGGCTGATCCGGATCGACGGCCACGTCGCCGAGCTGCACGAGCTGGTCCAGCGCGGGACGGTCGTGCTGGTGCCGACGCACTCGTCGAACCTCGACTCGTTGGTGGTCGGTGAGAGCCTCGCCCGCGAGGATCTGCCGCCGGTCGTGTACGGGGCCGGCAAGAACCTGTTCACCAACCCGATCATCTCGTTCTTCATGCACAACCTCGGCGCCTATCGGGTCGATCGGCGCATCAAGGCGGGGCTCTACAAGCAGGTGCTCAAGGCCTACTCGTGCGTGATGATCGAGTGGGGCTACCACTCGCTCTTCTTCCCGGGCGGCACGCGCTCGCGCTCGGGCATGGTCGAAGATCGGCTCAAGCTGGGGCTCGCCGGCACCGGCGTCGAGGCGTTCGCGCGGCGGGCGATCACGGCTCGCCAGCGGGGTCTTCGACCGCAGCCGATCTTCTTCGTGCCGGTCACGATCAACTACGCGCTGGTGCTCGAGGCCGAGAGCCTGATCGAGGACCATCTCAAGGAGGCCGGCCAGGCCCGCTACATCATCGAGGACGACGAGTTCTCGCAGATCGATCGCTGGCTGGCGTTCCTCAAGCGGCTGACCGCCTACGAAGGCGCGTGCGTGATCCGCTATGGTCGCGCGCTCGATCCCTTCGGCAACCTGGTCGATCCGCAGGGGCACTCGCTCGCGCCGGACGGTCGGGTGATCGATCCGGTCCGCTATGTCTCGCGTCACGGCGAGCCGGTGCTCGATCCGGCCCGCGACGCCGCGTACACGCGCGAGCTCGGGCGGGTGATCTGCGATCACTACCGGCGCGAGACGGTGCTGATGACTACGCAGTTCGTCGCGCACCTGCTGTTTCGTCGGTTGGTACAGGAGACCCCGGGCACCGATCTGTTCGGCCGCGTGCGTCGGCGCGGCGAGATCACCTGGGCGTTCGACGACTACGTGCGGACCTTCTACGAGACCCGCGAGCGGCTGTTCGAGCTGGTCCGCAAGGGCGAGGTCCAGCTCAACGTCCACCTGCCGACCAGTAGCGCCGAGCGATCGTTCGAGCGAGCGACCGCGACCTGGGACGGCTACCACACGCGGACGATCGTGCGGCTGGACGCAGACAACCAGATCGTGATCGAGGATCCGAGCTTGCTGCTCTACTACCAGAACCGCGTGGTGCCCTTCGCGGAGGCGCTCGCGGACGAGTCGCAGCTCAAGGCCGCGCGCGAGATCGCGGCGCTGGCAGGAGCGAGCCGATGACCACGAACGCGACGCGACCCTTGGTCGGGGTGCTCGGGGCCGGGCGCTTCGGACAGGCGCTGGCCAGCGCGGCGGCTCGCACGGGCGAGGTGCTGGTGTGGAGTCGCCGCGAGGTGCCCGCACAGAAGGGGCTGCGCGTGACCACCGAGCTGGCCGCGTTGAGCGAAGCCGAGCTGATCTTGCTGGCGGTGCCCTCGGGTCACGCGGCGCGGCTGCTCGAGCGGGCCGGCCACCACCTCGACGGCGGGCACCTGCTCGTGCACGTGAGCCGCGGCTTGGTCGATGACGAGCTGCACACGCTCAGCCACGTGATCAAGTCGGTCACGCCCTGCCGGCGGGTCGGGGCGCTGGCTGGGCCGATCAACGCCGAGCTGCTGATCAAGGCGACACCGGGCGCAGGCGTGGTGGGCAGCGAGTTCCCCGAGGTCGTCGAGGCCGTCCGCGCGGCGATCGGTGGGCCGACGCTGCGGATCTACGGGACCGACGACCTGCGCGGGGTCGAGCTCGCGGCGGCGCTGACTGGGCTGATGTTGTTCACGATCGGCTACACGCAGCGGATCGGCTTTGGTCCGGCGTCGATCGGAGCGCTGGCGACCCGCGGGATCGCCGAGATCGCGCGCATCGGTGAAGCACTCGGTGCCCACGTCGAGACCTTCGGTGGGCTGGCCTGCTTCGGTGATCTATTGGCCGCCGTCGGCGGAAGTGACCGCCCGGAACTAGTTTTGGGCAAAGCGTTTGCCGAGGGGGCGAGCCCCGAGCAGGCGCGCGAGCGGGCCGGCGGCAGTATCGAGGGCCTGGACATCGCCCGTCGCGTGGCCGAGTTCGGCACCCGGCGAAAGATCCACACCCCGCTCGCGCAGGTGGTCGCCGACATCGTGGAGGGCAAGCTCAACCCCTCTGATGCGGTGCGGAAGCTGATGAAGCGTGACGTCGGGGCCGAGTAAGCGAGTAAGATGCCGGCCGGATGGACGCGCACGAGTCGACCGAGCTGGGGACGGACCCGGCTCGCCGCTCTGACGACGCCGACCTGGCACGAGCCGAGGGCGATCGCGTCGAGGCGCGGGCGCGTCTGCACGCGCGGCTCTTCGCCGAGCCAGAGGCTGGTCGCGAGTTCGGTCGCTATCGCTTGATCGAGGCGGTCGGCCGCGGGGGCCTGGGTGCGGTCTATCGCGCGCTCGACAGCAAGCTCGGCCGCGAGGTAGCGATCAAGCTGCTGCACGAG
>CBFGLP010001171.1:0-5756 GCA_965649595.1 uncultured Myxococcales bacterium
CGAGGCCCATTACGGGCTCGCGCGTGCGTTGATCGAGGTCGGCGGCCGCGGGCAAGCGCTCGCTCACCTGCAGCGCTTTTGTGCTGCGGTCGATCGCCTGGCAAGCCACGAGGCAAGCCACGAGCTGCTCGATCGCCGACAGCACGTCGAGCAGTTCATGACTGCGCTGCAGCACGATCTCGGCTGAGCTCGGCTGAGCGGCACACGCCGGCGGCCATCCCGGTTTTGTGCCACTTTACACCGGGTGACAGTGTGTTCCACACTTGTCGCAGATGGCCTTGCGCGAGCGCAAGAAGGATCAAACCCGGGAAGCCTTGGCGCAAGCAGCCTTCGAGCTGTTTCGACAGAAGGGCTTCGAAGCTACCACGGCTGCAGAGATCGCCGCCGCGGCCAACGTGTCGCGGCGGACATTCTTCCGCTACTTCCCGAGCAAAGACGAGCTGCTCTTCATCGACAACGGGCCTCGGCTGGCTCGCTTTTGCGAGCTGCTGAGCCAGCGCGAGCCCGGTGAGCACGCCTTTGCGCCCGTGCGTCGGGCTTGCTTGTCGATCGCCGAAGAGTACATGGGCGAGCGAGACAAGATCCTCGCGCGGCTGCAGATCATCGAGGCCTCGCCGGTGCTCGGCAAGCAGGAGCGACAGGCCGACCTCGAGTGGGAGCGGGCGATCGCTCGCGCGTTGCTGGTCGACATCCCCGCGCCGAGCCCCAGGATCCAGCGCAAGGCGAGGCTGCTCGCGGGCGCGACCTTCGGAGCGATCCGAGCGACGCTCGGTGAGTGGTTGATGGGTGGCGGCGACGCTGACCTGGTCGAGCGCGCCCGCGAGGGGCTCGAGCTGTTCACGTCGGCGATCGATACGGAGCTGCGCGAGCAGAGCGAGCCCGAGCTCAATGGCACGAAGGTTGCGGTGGTCGAGCGAGCGGTCGAGGTCTCGATCGTCGCCACGCCGCTCCCCGAGCCCGAGCCCGACAGCTCGCTCGAGCCCGCCAAGCCAGCTCGAGCGCCGATCCTCGATCCTCCGAGCAGCCTCGAGCGCGAGGACCAAACCGTCGCCGCAGCCCCGAGTCCCCACGACGACCCATGACCGACAACGGACCCCCAGCCCCCCACCTGGCCTCTCACTTGGGTCTACCTCCACGCGGGCTCTCGCCGGCCGCGATCAGCGAGAGGCTCGAGCAGTATCGTGAGCAAGACGTCGACTGGCGCTCGGGCAAGCTGTGGGCCTACGTCTACGATCCCGGGCTCGAGGCCGAGCAGGTCATCAAGCAGGCGTACCTGGCCTACCTGAGCGAGAACGGCCTCGACCCGACCGTGTTCCCGAGCCTGGTTCGGTTCGAGAACGAGATCGTCAGCATCGCCGCGGCCCACCTGCAAGGCGACGAGCAGGTGGTCGGCAACTTCACCAGCGGCGGGACCGAGAGCATCATGCTCGCGGTCAAGGCTGCGCGCGACTGGGCCCGCGCGACCAAGCCCGAGCTCCGCTCGCGCCGCTTGCAGGTCATCCTCCCGACCACCGCCCACGCGTCGTTTCAAAAGGCCGCGCACTACCTCGACGTCGAGCCGGTGCTGGTCGAGGTCGACCCGGTCACGTTCAAGGCCGACATCGCGGCGATCGAGGCGGCGATCACCGAGGACACGATCATGCTGGTCGGCTCGGCGGTCTCCTACGCGCACTGCGTGGTCGACCCGATCGTCGAGCTCGGCGCGCTGGCCCAGGCCCGCGGCTTGTGGCTGCACGTCGACGGCTGCATGGGCGGGTTCTTGCTGCCCTTCTTTCGTCGGCTCGGCCGCGAGATCCCGGCCTTCGACTTCTCGGTCGCGGGCGTGTCGTCGATCTCGATGGACCTGCACAAGTACGCGTTCGCGGCCAAGGGCGCGTCGGTCGTGCTCTACCGCGACCGCGAGCTGCGACGGCACCAGATCTTCTCGTGCTCGAGCTGGACCGGCTACACGCTGAGCAACACGACGGTCCAGAGCAGCAAGTCCGGCGGACCGCTCGCGGCCGCGTGGGCGGTCCTGCACTACTTCGGCGACGCCGGCTACCTCGACCTCGCCCGCCAGGTGCTCGACGCGACCGAGCGCTTCATGGCGTTCATCGAGCGGCACCCCGACCTGCGCCTGCTCGGCCACAGCGACATGAACCATGTCGCGTTCACCTCGGACACGGTCCCGCTGTTTCGCCTCGCCGAGGCGATCAACGAGCGAGGCTGGCACGTCCAGCCGCAGCTCAGCTACGGCAGCTCGCCCGCCAACATCCACCTGTGCATCAACCCGGCCAGCCTCCGGTGGCTCGACGCGCTGATCCACGATATCGAGCAGAGCGTCGACTCGGTCCGCGGCAGCCAGCCGAGCCCGCTGGTCGTGCAGATCCGCCAGATGCTCGGCAGCGTCGACTTCTCCCGCCTCGGCACCGCCGAGCTGCGCGCGATGATGGCGATGGCCGGCATCCGCCCGAGCGGCTCGACCAAGCTCGACGCCGCGGTCAACGAGCTGATGGACCTGCTGCCGCCGCGCGTGCGCGAGCTGGCGCTGACCGAGTTCATGAACGAGCTCTTCGTACCCACCTCCGGGATCGAGCGCGAAGCCGCAGAGTGAGCTGACATGAGCGGGGCTAAGAAGGAGTCGAAGCGCGGTCTCTACTTCGGCTACGGCCTCGGCTCGATCGGGACCGGCGTCTACAACACGGTCCCGGGCCTGCTGCTGCTCTACTACATGACCGACACGCTCGGCATCGCGGCGGGGCTGGCTGGGCTGGCGATCTTCATCCCCAAGCTCTGGGACGTAATCACCGACCCTTGGATGGGCTCGATCTCGGATCGCACCACGTCGCGCTGGGGCCGACGGCGGCCCTACCTGCTCGCTGGCGGGCTGAGCTTGCCGGTCCTGTTCGCGCTGCTCTTCATGACCCCGGACTTCGGCGATCCGATGCTCGCGTTCGCCTGGGTGGTCGGCTTCTACGTGCTGTGCGCCACGGCGTTCACGGTGTTCGCGATCCCCTACGTCGCGATGCCGACCGAGATGACCGACGACTACGACGAGGTCACCACGCTGATGGCCTGGCGCATGGCGATGCTGACCGTCGGTGTGCTGGTCAGCGGAGCGGTCGCCCCGATGCTCAAGGAGGCCGGCGGCGGCGCTCGAGAGGGCTACGCGCTGATGTCCTCGGTGCTCGCGGGGGTCTTGCTGGTCGTGATGGTCGGGACCTTCATCGGCACCCGCCGCGCGCCGATCCGCGAGCGCGCGGCCGAGGTCCCGCCGTTTTGGCGGTCGGTCCGCGACGCGCTGCGAATCAAGCCCTTTGCGATCCTGACCTCCGGGTACTTCTTCCAGCACACCGGGGTCGGGGCCGTGCTCGCGACCGTGCCCTTCTTCGCCACCTACGTGCTCGAGGGCGGCAAAGGCACGGTCACGATCATGTTCGTGTGCCTGGTCGGGCCGGCGTTCGCGACCATGCCGCTGTGGGTCGCCGTGTCCAAGCGGATCGGCAAGCTCAACGCCTACATCGCCTCGATGCTGCTGTTCGGTGGGTTCGGGGCGAGCCTGTGGCTGACGGGACCCGACAGCCACGCCCTCGCGTACGTCCTGATCGCACTGATGGGCGTCGGCTGGGCGGGCACGCAGCTGTTCCCCTTCTCGATGCTGCCCGACGTGATCGCGCTCGATCGCCGCGACAGCGGCCACAACCGCGAGGGCGTCTTCACTGGCCTGTGGATGGCGGTCGACAAGGCTGCGATGGCCGTCGGGGCGTTGACGGCAGGGCTCGTGCTCCAGTTCACGGGCTTCATCGAGAGCGAGGCGGGTCAGACCGTCGCGCAGCCCGACAGCGCGCTGGTCGGGATCCGGATCGGCACGGCAGCGCTGCCGGCCCTGTTCATCCTCGTGTGCCTGCCGATCATCCGCCGCTACGAGCTGAGCCGCGAGCGTAGCCAGGCCGTCTACGCGGAGGCCGGCTGAGCATGCTCGGGGTCGTCGTGGCGCTCTTGCTCGCGCCGCCGCCCGCCGAGCCTGCGCCGAACCACAGCGTCGACATTCCCCCGGTCGAGATCATCGCCCCGCGGGCGCCCGTCCGCGAGCCACCGCCAACGCCCGCGCTGCCGGAGCCCGAGCCCCCGACGACCGAGCCTCCACCGATCGAAGTCGAGGCCGACGAGGGCAAGGCCGGGAAGCGCAACGAGAAGCGCAAGAAGAAGAAGCGCGACCCCAACGACCCCAACCGGCTCGAGTGGGGCGTGCTGCCGGCGGTCTCCTACGACATCGACCTCGGGTTTGGGTTTGGCGCTGTGGTCACGCTGGCCAAGTTCAAGCCCGGGTTCACGCCCTACCGCTGGCGGCTCGAGATCCTCGCCAACGCGACGGTCAAGCGCACACCGGGCCTCGGCTACACCTTCCCTTTCCACGACGACTACATCAAGGCCGACATCCCGGGCCTCATGAAGGGTCGGCTGCGGATCAACGCGCAGTTCCGCTTTCGCCGGTTCTCCAACCAAGGCTGGTACGGGCTCGGCAACGCGTCGATCCTGACCAAGCCGTGGGAGGCGATCGATCCCGAGGTCGATCCCGACGGTTTTCGGACCGCGCGCCAGTACAACCAGTACGACCGCGTCTATCCGGTCCTCGACTTCAACAACCGGATCATCTTGTGGGACAAGCCGCGGACCGAGACCAGCTCGACCGGCACCGTCCCCAAGGAGGCCCGTCGCTGGCCCGTGCCCACGCACAAGCGCCGACTAGAGGCGCTGGTCGGGGCCTCGTTCGCCTACAACCAGTTCCGCGTCTACGAAGGCAGCAAGCTCGAGCAGGATCTCGCGCTGCGCGAGACCGACACCCCCGAGGGCGCGACGCTGCGCCGGCTGATGCACGGCGTCGACAACCACTCGGTCCTGACCCTCAACCTCGGCCTGCTCTACGACACGCGCGATCACGAGTACACGCCCACGCACGGGAGCTTCTCCGAGGTCTCGATGCGGCTCTCGCCGGGCATCGACCAAAAGCTCGCGTTCGCGCAGCTCTTCGTGGGCACCAGCGTATATCAGCCGCTGTTTCGCGAGTACCTGGTGCTCGCCAGCCGGGTCGCGTTCGACTGGCTGTTCGGGCGCCCGCCTTTTTACGAGTTGGCGCAGTTCGGCGTGTTGGTCCAGCGCGACGGGCCCGGCGGGAGCTGGTCGATCCGCGGCGTGCCGCGGCAGCGCTACTTCGGTAAGCAAAAGGCGGTTGCGAACTTCGAGCTGCGCTCGATGTTCTATCGGTTCAACATCAAGACGCAGCGGTTCGGGATCGGTGGGCTCGCGTTCGTCGATCTCGGGCGGGTGTTCACTGATTATCGGCCGGTCGAGCTGGCGGGGGTGGATGTCGACGGGGATTTCTTCGATATCAAGGTTGGTGTGGGCGGGGGGTTGCGGGTCACGTGGGGGGAGACGTTGGTGATTCGGGTGGATCCGGCGTACTCGCCGACGGATGATAACTTTGGGTTTTATGTCGATATTGGGCAGATGTTTTGAGCTGCTCATTGTGGGGGTCGATCGTCGATCGAGCTCCGCGGCTGGTTGCCTGGGGGATTTCGATCCTCGATCGAGCTCCGCGGCTGGTTCTCTGGGGGAATTCGATCCGTGATCGAGCTCCGCGGCTGGTTCTCCAGGGGGGTGGCGCCCGTGACTGGAATTCGGGCCCTGTTCGAATGGCTGCCTCCCCATTTGCTGCGCGCGTGCCGGATACCGCCTGTTGAGGCGTGAAGCTTTGCGAAGACTTCGACGGCCGTGCC
>CBFGLP010001172.1:0-5186 GCA_965649595.1 uncultured Myxococcales bacterium
CACGCCGTTGCCACACGACTCGAGCTGGCAGCTCGGGCTGCAGCCGTCGCCGACGTCTTGGTTGCCGTCGTCGCAGGCCTCACCGGGGCCCTTGTTGGCGTCGCCGCACACGTTGAGCACGCACGCGTCGGTGCAGCCAGCCTCGGGTCCGTTGTCGGGCCCGTCGTCGCACTCCTCGACGCCCGCGAGCAAGAACCCGTCGCCGCACACGTTGGTCTTGCACTCGCCCGTGCAGGTTGCGGAGGGATCGTTGTCGGGCCCGTCGTCACACTCCTCGACGCCCGCCTGAACGAGGCCGTCGCCGCACGCCGCCACCTGACAGGTGTCGGTGCACGCGTCGGTCGAGGAGCTGTTGCCGTCGTCGCAGGCCTCGGCACCGAGCAACAAGATCCCGTCACCGCAGACGTTGAGCTTGCACTGGCTGGTGCAGGCCTTGCTGTCCGCGTTGTCGTCGCCCGCGTCGCACTCTTCGCCCTCGTCGATGGTCCCGTCACCGCAGATCCCGGCGCCGGTCTCGGCTCCGGTCTCCGAGCCGACCTCGTCATCGGACCCAGCAGTGAAGCAGGCGAGGCCGAAGGCGCTCGCCAGTACACAGACCTGACTCGTGCGGAGCAGCCGACGTCGCATCGCACCATTGTATGCGACCCACGCGACGAGCGGCCCGCTTCGAGCCCCGCCCCTCGGTCGCGGGCGACCGACTCAATCAGTCAGTCACACGCCCGCGAACAGCCGCGCGCCGAAGCTGTCGCTGAGCTGCCCGATGTCGTAGATGCGGCGGGCGGCCTCGGCGATGTCGTACTCGACCCGCTTGAACTCGAAGAAGTGGCGGGCGCTGTCGTAGATGACGTAGCTGGCCCGCGGGTCGTGGTCACGCGGCTGCCCGACCGAGCCGACCGAGATCACGTAGCGATACTCGGTGCGGACGTCGAACTGCTTGGTCACGACCTCGAACACCCGCTCCTTGCTGATCGCAAACGCCTTGCACAGGTGCGAGTGGCCGATGAAGGTGACCTGCCCGAGCTGCTCCCAGATCGGGATGCAGGTGGCCGCCTGCTCGACGCTGAAGATGTACTCGAACTCCTCGAGGTCGACCGGCGAGCCGTGACAGAAGTGGGTCGGGTCGTCCCGCTCGATGTAGGGCAGGCTCCGCAGCCACTGCATGTTCTCGTCGGTCAGGATGCGCCGGTGATAGTCCAGCGCCTCGCGAGCGGCGTCGTAGTAGTAGCTGTAGTCCATCCGCCCGGCGACCGCGGCGTCGTGGTTGCCGAGGATCGTGTACTTGGCGTTCTTGCGCACGATGTCGCAGCACTCGTTGGGCTGCGAGCCATAGCCGACGGTGTCACCGAGGCAGACCAGCGCGTCGACCTTCTCCGCCTCGAATGCCCGCATCACGTTCTCGAGCGCAGGCAGGTTGGCGTGGGTGTCGCTGAAAATTCCGTAGCGCATTGCCGAGGTGAGGGCGGGCGAGAGCCCGTGGTCAGGTCAGTTCGGCCTCGACTTCTTCGTCGAGGAGGTCCAGCTCGGGCACCGTGATCGCCTCGTAGGCTCGCCGGGCGAAGCCACGCAGCTGGGTGTGGTCCGAGAGCGAGCGCTCGCCCCGAACTTGGGCTCCTGCCACGCTCACTTCGTGAAGTGTAGCAAGAGCACGATTTGCAGCGAGAGCCAGTTCGGGCTCGGACGACTGGGCGAGGGCCTCCAGGCTGTCGCGGGCGATGCTGTCCGGGCCGCCCTCTGCGATCACCACCTCGGCCATCGCCCGTCCGATGCGCATGTGGAGCTCGGTTCGGTCGATCGGTAGCGACTCCGCGCGCGCACTCTGTCGGACCAGCACACACAGCCGCTCCAGGGCGGCCGAGCCCAGGGCTCCGATCGCTCGCGCGATGTCGAACCACACCCGGGTGTCCTCGCGGATCAGCCGACGCATCAGCGGCACGATGCTCGACGGGTCGCGGGCCAGCCCGAGCAAGATCGCGGCGGCCTGGCGCAGCTGCTGGTTGGGCGAGTCGAGCTTCGAGTGCAGCGAGGGCACCGCCTGCGTGCCCAGCTCGGCGATGCTGGGCAGGATCGCCAGCAGCTCCTCTTCGGTGAACTCGTCGATCACCTCGAACACGCTCTCGATCGCTTCGGGCGTGCCTCCGTTGGCCAGCGCCGCGCTCGCCACCCGCAGGCGGAGCGAGCGATCGCGCAGCTGATCGCGGAGGTTGCCAGTGCCGTCGCGACCGGCAGGGCGCGCTTGGATCTCACCAGACGCCGAGCGGCTGCGGTTCGGATCGGAGCGGCGCGCGTTCGCTCGGGCCTTGGGACCCGAAGACTCGGCCCGCACGCGTCGACGCGGACGATCGGGCTCGCCGATGCCCAGCTTGCGACGCAGCTCCGCCGGGTACTCGAGCTGCTTGAGGTCGCACAGCTCCGCGATCCGAGCCCAGGCCGCGGAGCGCTGCTCGGCGTCGAGATCGTCGCCGTCCTGATCGGCCTCGGCCCTCGCTGCGGCCAAGCGCGCCGCGTAGTCATCGAAGTCGTCGGACAGACCCGAAGCGATGATCCGCCGCCAGAACCGGCGTGGCGCACACAACCCGTGCTCGACCGAGGCCACCAACACGCGCTTTCGGATCGCCTCATACTCGTCGACGCTCAGGCCGTCGCACTCGAGCAGCTGGGCGAGGTTCTTCTTGTCGGACGACGCCTCGAGGTGCTCGAGCGCCAGCCAGGTCTCGCGCGGGGCGATCAAGTGCCGGTAGGCGCCCGCGACCAAGGTCTGCGGCGCGGCCCGGAGCCGCTCGTCGAGCTCGGTCTCGCGCAGGCTATCGAGGGCTCGGCGGAAGGCGTCGCGCGGGTACTCGCGCTTCGCCAGCGACGCTCTCGCAGACTCGAGGCAGAGCGCCGCGTTGCGCTCGAGGTCGCGGCCCGAGACCTCGCGCCGGACCGACGAGCTGCCCTCGCCGCGCAGCACCAGCTGGACCCGAAAGCGGCGGGACAGCGCCGCGAAGACCTCGGCAGCATCGTCGCTGCCGACGTCGACGATCGCGTCGATCAGCGACATCCGGCCTAGATAAGAGGCGACGAGTCGCACTCCGATCAAGGGATAGCCGTGATCGCGAAGATGGATCGGTCGGACCTGCAGCGCGGCCTGGCCCCACAACGACCGCCCGGCGTCGTCGAGGTCGAGATCGACGGTGACGATCTCCTCGTCCTCGCCCTCGCCCGTGCTCACGTGGTCGACCGCGAGCCTCGCCAGGTAGGTGTAGGCGGCTCCGGCCGCGGCAGGGACCACCGTCGGCCATGCAGCGGCGCCGCCGACCAGCTTGGGCACGCCGTCGTTCTTCTGCGGCGCCTGCCGACGCGCGGTGTCCTCGTGATCGCTCTCGGACTCGTGCCCGTGCTCGTGCTCGTGCTCGTTCAGGACCTCGAGCTCGTGGACCGCGACGACCATGGTCTCGTTGGCCGGAGCCCTCTGACTCGGATGGACCGATGGCGCCTCGCTGACGGGCGCTGGACGGAAAGCGGAGGACGTGTCGCCATCGTCGAAGCGCCACGCCGGACGCAGCAGCCACTCCTCGGTGAGCTCGAGCTCGCCGCGAGCGATCCGCTCGGCGAGCGCGGCCAGGTGATCGCGCAGCAGCTCGACGAGCTGGTGGCGCTGCTGCGGACCGAGGATCAGCACCGCTCGCTCCTGCGAGGGCTCGAGCTCGAGCCAGTCCACGCGAGCCGTCGCCGGCGCGCCGCAGTTGGGGCAGATCCCCCGCACCGGGCCTTCGTGGCGAGCTCGGTCGGCCTCCTCGAGCAGGGTGTCGCGGTCGATCCAACGCCAGCGCGTGGCCCGGAACAGCACGCCGCACCGACAGGCGAAATTGACCTGCACGGCCCAACTCGCGCCTTGGACCTTCGTCACCACTGCACGATAGCCCTGCCTTCTCTCCAGTGTAAAGCTGCCGCGCGTGACGGGTCCCAACGACAGCCAAAGCGGAGCAGGCGCAACCGAGTCGAACTCACCAGCCCAAGCGCTGGTCGATCAGCTCGCGGCGGCGTTTCGCGAGCAAGTCCGTCGCGCTTTGAAAGTCGAGCTCGCCGCCGACCCGATCGCGCTGGCCTACGTCGATGTCTTCTTGAAGCGGACGATGCAGGACGAGTCGCGCGAGCCGATCGTCTCGCTGGTGGCCGCCAACGCCGGGGCTTGGTTCGGCGAGCTGGTCCGCCGCGAGATCGGCGCGACGTGGGTCGGTGACGGGAACGACCCCCGCAAGCTCCGGCTGCTGCTCGAGCCTCACTTCGTCCACTTCTCTCCGATCGATCTCGCCTACGAGGTCATCCTCGCGCGCGAGGTCGAGCCTGACGATCCCAGCGTGCCGGAGGGAGCGGTGATCGATGGCGCCTTCCACCTGCGCAAGCACGAGCAGCGGCGAGACCCGGACGCGGACGAGTCCGAGGACGACGAGGACGACGAGGACGACGAGTCCGACGAGTCGCCAGCCGACGACGACTCGCTGAGCGATCACGACTGGGTGATGCGGCGGCTCGCCGAGGCCCCGCCGCTCCCCGAGGACCAGTACTACAGCCTCACCGCCCGCTACGAGACGCTGCTGCAGATCCTCGAGCTGCTCGCGGCTCGCCATGCCGAGCTTGGCCTCGAGCCCACGCGCTACCACCTGAACGACTATGTAGCCGCGATCGCCCGCCGCAGCTGAGGTGCTCGGGTGTTCGGGGGTGCCGACTCCTCCCCCGTCCGCGGCGCCAACGTGTACACTCGCCTCGCATGCTCGACCCGCGCGGACGCGCCGACGAGGCTCAGCACGGATGGTAGCTCGGCCCGAGAGTGCGGCAGCCAAGGCGAGCCTGCCGCTGCAGGAGGTCCTGCAAGCGCTGGCCAACGCGCCCGCGCAGGATCGCCAGCTCAAGGCCGTGCTGGCGTTCACGGCCGCGCGATGGTTGCTCGAGCGCGGTGACGAGAAGCGAGCGGTCGCGCTCTTGTCCACGGCGCTCGAGCAGGTGTCCGAGCTGCGCCCGGCGATGCGGATGCTCTACCGCATCTACGGTGACCGCAACGACGTCCGCAACGCGGTCACGTACCTCGACCAGGAGATCCGTGCGACCAGGCACCCGCGCGAAGCAGCGGCGCTCTACCGCGAGCGCGGCCAGCTGGTCGAACGCTACTTTCGCGATCTCCGGGCCGCGCAGCAGTGCCACGAGGC
>CBFGLP010001173.1:0-6271 GCA_965649595.1 uncultured Myxococcales bacterium
ATCCTCGATGTCGAGGACGCCAAAGACATCCTCGCGAACTACGCGAACGCCAAATGGACCGAGGTCGCACGGCGCCGGGCGTGGTTGCTGACGCGGATCGTCGGGCACCTGCGGCGTAGGGCGCTGATCCTCGACACCATCGCGGAGAAATTCGGCCTGGCCGCCACGGTCGCCCAAACCCTCCTCGATGCCGTGCTCCACGATCCCGCGGGGAGCGAGCCGAAGAAGCCGCTCTTCGAGGTGTTCCGCCTGCCCATTGCCACGGAGGAGCAGATCGTGGAGGGGCTGACACCGAGCACCCATGCCAACATCTTCGCAGCATGGACGAAGCTCGCCAAGGCGGCGATGGTCTGCCAGCGCTTCGATCTACGTGCCGATCAGGTGGCCTGGTACTCGGGCCGTGGGACTTGGCTCGATCTGGACGCCCTGCCGCTCGATAGTAGCGACACCGACGCGAGCTTCGCCGCGTGGGAAGGGCTCCGACGAGCACTGCAACTGCGCAAGCTCTCGCGGCCTGGCGAGCTGGCTCCGGCACAGATCGCTGACGCCACGACGCTGGCCGAAGCCATCGAAATCTTGGCCGACCATGCAGGCTGGGATCCCGAGGCCGTGCTCGGCGTCGCTACCAATCTGGGCTACGACGACGATGACGCGGCCGCCGTGGCGGAGGAGACGATCCCCGAGCGGCTGCACGTGATCGTCGAAACGGGCGAGCGCCTCGGTGTCGGCCTGGACGTGCTGTTCGGCTGGGCCACCACGACGCCGACGATGACACAGACGACGGCGATCAAAGCCGCCACTCGGGCCAAGTATGGCGAAGAGCGCTGGCCGGACGTGGGCAAGCCCCTGCGCGACGAGGTCCGCGAGCGACAGCGCGACGCCTTGGTCGACGCGGCCATCGCTATCACCCCGACGCTGCGCACCAGCAACGACGTGTTCGAGCACCTTCTGATCGACGTGGAGATGGGCCACTGCATGATGACCTCGCGCATCAAGCAGGCCATTGCGTCGGTCCAGATCTTCATCCATCGGGTGCTCCTGCACCTCGAGGTCGAGGAGGTCACCTTCGACCCCGAAGCGATCGAGCGTTGGGGCTGGATGAAGAACTACCGGGTCTGGGAGGCCAACCGCAAGGTGTTCCTCTACCCCGAAAATTGGATCGAGCCGGACCTGCGGCGGGACAAGACTCCGGAGTTCGAGGCGTTCGAGGCCGCGCTCGCGCAGGGCGAGCTGAGCGAGTCGCTGGTGGAGCGAGCGGTGGCTGGTTACGTCCAGCGCTTGGACCAACTCAGCAAGCTCGAGATCATCTCGACTTGGTCCGAGGCCTCGGACGTGTGGGTGTTGGCGCGTACACAGGCCGACCCCCGACGGTGGTTCGTGCGGCGCCTGCAGCACACCTGGGGCCCATGGACGGAGGTGCCCCTGAACATTCAGAGTGACAACGCAGTCGTGGTCGTTCACAACCTGCGGGTGTATCTCTTCTGGGTCGCTACTGAGGATTCCGCGGGGGCGTCCCCAGAAAGCGCCGAGGGGCACTTCGGAGCTCCCGCTCGCAATGTACGCATCGGTTGGTCCGAGCTACGTAGCGACGGCTGGGCAGCGCCCCAGTTGTCCGCCCCGGTCTATGTTGGCCACGCTCACCTCAACAACACGCTCGTACCGCCAGGCTTCCACCTGACTACTAGTCTGTCCGATGACGAGGTGGCGTTGAAGGTGATCCCGACCTACGACGGGCAATTGGATGCTAGCAAGCTCACGTTCAGGTTTGAACCTGCGCGAAAGCGAGTGCACGCGCCGGAAGGGTTTCCGAATGAAGGCTCCGGCGAGGCGATTCCGGATTGGTTGGTAGTTGGCCAACGCTTCGTGGAGTCCAACCCGGTCGGGACGCATTTCCTGCAACGGCCGATTGATAGTCAGTTGTTCCTCCTCGGCGACGCCGTCGAGCGAGCCGTGATCCGGCAATCTGACCATCGGTCTGGCGTCAAGTACCTCGATCCCGCCTGGTACGACGATCATGAACACAAGTACATGATCCGACCTAAGCTACGCAAGCCGGTCGACGACAAGGCGAGCATGGGGACCCTCGGGGGGCCGGCCTACCTCCAGTACATAGGCCAAACGGCTGACAGCGAATCCGAGTCGCTCGATCTCTCGGTCGGCTCGTTGACCGAGGTGCAAACCATCCAGGATGGTTTGGTCCTCGCTCAACCGTGGCAGGTCGTCATTCCGGGGGTGAAGAACGCGTTGATCTTCGTTCCCAACATCCCGAAGGGGTTCGCGCCGCAAGGTGGTGCGGCGCTGCTCGAGGAGAGCAAGGACTACCTCGCCCAGCCAATCAATCAAGAGCAGACGACGGGAGAGCTGAGCCCTTCCGACTTCGTGGTCACGCTCAGCACGTTCCATCATCCCTACGTCGATCGGCTGGCGCAGGCGATCAACGTGCATGGCATTTGGGGCATTTACGAGTCGAAGCACGCGGCTCTGTTCCGGCAAGGTATCGACGACGAACCGCTGATCCCTTCCAACCTCTATGCCAAGCCAGCGTTCGTCAAGGCGCCGCTGCCTATCGACGACTTCGATTTCACGGTCAACGGCGCCTACAGTCAGTACAACTGGGAGGTGTTCTTCCACATCCCGCTGCTGCTCGCGCGAACCTACGCACGCGAGCAACGCTTCGAGGAGGCCCAGCGTTGGCTACATGCGGTCTTCCATCCGCTCGCACCAGTCACCGGCGCCGGCGAAACTGCCGCATCTCGTTTCTGGCGGCTCAAGCCGCTCGTCGCCGAGGCGAAGAACGCCGACTTCGACCAACTCGAGGCGATGCTGGGCATTGGCGTCACGACCGATGAGCAGGACGCGGCGCTCGAAGCCTTCGAGGCTCAGGTGGAGCATTGGCTCGCGCACCCCTTCGATCCCCACGCGGTGGCGAGGATCCGGCCCGGCGCCTACATGCGCGCCACCATGATGATGTATTTCGATACCTTGCTCGAGTGGGCGGATGACCTGTTCCGCCAGGACACCCGCGAGTCGAACAACCAGGCTGCGGTGCTCTACATGCTCGTCGCCGAATTGCTCGGACCGAGGCCCGTCCAATTGCCTGGCCCAGCCGCGACGAACGAACCGAAGAGCTGGGCAGAGTTGAAGGCCGAAGACCTGGATGCGTTCAGCAACGCCGCCGTGGCCGTCGAGAATTGGATGATCAGCGACGACGGCGACCCCGAGCTGCTCGACGAGGACGAGTCGCCGGGGTTCGAGAAGGTCCCGCTGCGGTTCTGGTACTTCTGCTATCCGCCCAACCCCAAGCTGCTCGAGTATTGGGACAGGGTTGAAGATCGGCTCTGGAAGATCCGGCACTGCCAGAACATCGACGGAATCACACGTGCGCTGCCACTCTTCCAGCCGCCGATCGACCCCGCGCTGCTCGTGCAAGCGACCGCGGCGGGCCTCGACATCGCTTCGGTGCTCGGCGAGCTCGACTCGGGTCTCGGCCCCTATCGCTTCCGCTCCATGCTGGGACGCGCGAGCGAGGTCTGTGCTGAGCTCCGAAGCCTCGGAAATGCGCTCTTGACCGCAATCGAGAAGCGCGACGCGGAGGCCCTCACCAGGATCCGCGCCGGGCACGAGGTCACCTTGCTCGTCCTCATGCGCGAAACGAGGATCCGGCAGATCGAAGAGGCGCACGCCCAGATTGACACGCTCACGGCGAGTCGGGTGGTCATCGACCAGCGGCGGGCTCACTACGCCGGCCTCGTCGAAGCGGGCTGGTCGGGGCTGGAGAACAAGCACCTCGACTTGCTGCGCAGGAGCCACGAGATGGCCCAGACGGCCTCGGGCTTGCAGATGGCGGCCTCCATAGCATCGGCGTTCCCCAACTTCCAAATCGGGACCGGAGCGTTTCAGGATTTCGGCGGAGTGCAGATCTCGAGCGTGATCCGAGCAATCGCCGATCGCTTCTCCGCGGACGCCAACGACAACGCGTTCCAGGCCAATGAAGCCTTGACCACGGCTCAGTACCTCCGCCGCGCCGAAGACTGGGACCTCCAGCTCAAGCAGGCCGAGCTCGACCTTGCGCGGGTCGACCGCGAGTTGGTCGCAGCGAAGATTCGCCTCGAGATCGCCGAGCGCGAGCTCGCCAACCACAATCTGCAGACCGCGCAATCCAAGGAGCTCGATCAGTTCTTCCGCGACAAGTTCAGCAACACCGAGCTCTACGATTGGATGGTCGGTCAGCTCTCGACGCTCTACTTCCAGACCTATCAGCTCGCCTTCGACCTAGCCAAGCGCGCTGAGGGAGCCTATCGGCACGAGCTGGCGATCCCGACCTCCGAAGCGCGAATCGTCCAGTTCGGCTACTGGGATGCGCTACGCAAGGGCTTGCTCGCTGGTGAGCGGCTGGCGAAGGACCTTCACCGACTCGAGAAGGCCCACATGGAGCGGGACGTTCGCGAGTACGAGCTGCGAAAGAACATCTCGCTCGCCCAACTCAATCCGGTCGCGCTGCGG
Organism: uncultured Myxococcales bacterium; assembly: GCA_965649595.1. Lineage (GTDB taxonomy): Bacteria > Myxococcota_A > Polyangia > Nannocystales > Nannocystaceae > Plesiocystis. The sequence continues at coordinate 4,504 of CBFGLP010001173.1, forward strand.
AACTTGCAAGAGACCGGTACGTGCAACTTCTCGGTGCCCGAAGTTCTGTTCGACCTCGATCACCCGGGGCACGTGCTTCGGCGGATTCGGTCGGTCAGCCTGTCGATCCCTGCGGTCGTCGGACCCTACACGACGCTCGGGGCGAGGCTGACGCTCGAGACGCACTATGTTCGGCGCTCCTCGACCGAGAACTTGGTAACGGGCTTCGGTGGTAAAGATCGTATCGCCACGAGCACGGCGATGGCCGACGCCGGGTTGTTCAATCTCGACTTCCGTGACGAGCGCTATCTCCCCTTCGAGTACGCAGGTGCAGTGAGCGACTGGAAGCTCGAGCTGCCGGACAAGGTTCGCCAGTTCGACTATCGGACCATCTCGGACGTCGTGATCTCGCTCGCCTACACGGCGAGGGAGGACGAGGACTCAGAGTACCGCGGGGACGTCGAGGGTCTCTTGGCCACAAGGTTCAACGCGGCGTTCGCCAATGGTGCGACTCAGCTCTTCGTGGTCCACCGCATGTTCCCGAACCAATGGAGGAGCTTCCTCGCCCCGGCCGAGTCCGCGGCGAGCCAGGTGCTGACGCTGCCGGTGACGCGGGAGCATTTCCCCCACTTCGCGCAGCGCAAGGGGTTCAATATCGAAGGGGTCGACTTCCTCATGCTCTTCGCCAGCGCGATCGGAGAGATCCCCGCCTTGTCCCCAATCGCCACGACCCTCACGGTGGGGGCGACCAACATCGCCACCGACTTCACGGCGGTAGACACCGATGCCTATGCAACGGCGAGCGTCGACTTTGTCAGCGCAACGCAGCCCAGCACCTGGACCCTGACCCGTGCAAAGTCCACGGATCCCGTCAATCCCGACGCCCTCATTACGAACGAATGGCTCGATCCCGACGTGGTCGTCGGAATGCTGATGTTGGTCCGCTACACACTGGGAACGCCCTAATCATGGCTAACCACGACTCCCCGGGTCGCCCGAGCCAAACCTCGGGCCCTTCGCTGCCCATCCAGGGCCCGCAGCCGAGCCAGCCCTTCAACCAGGGCGTGTTTCCTGGCCGCGACGCCCCGGGGGCCGGCCAGAAGGATGAGCCCAATCCCTTCGCATCGGCCTTCAAGTCCCCCTTTGGGGGTGAAGGCTCGACCGATCCTCGCGCGAGCTTCTCGCCGTCGATCTCGCTCCCGACCGGCGGCGGTGCATTGCGCTCGATCGGGGAGAAGTTCTCGTCCAACCCCTTCACCGGCACGGGTTCGACGTCCGTACCCGTCGCGTGCTCCCCTGGCCGCGGCGGCTTTGGACCGAGCCTGGCCTTGAGCTACGGGTCCGGTCAGGGCAACGGCCCTTGGGGACTGGGCTGGATGCTGGGCGTACCCGCGATCTCCCGCAAGACCGACAAAGGCCTGCCGCAATATCACGACACCGCCAGTGACCCGAAGCAGCGGGACACCTTCATCCTCGCGGGCGTCGAGGACCTCGTGCCCGTGCTCGACGAGCTGGGCGTGATCTGGTCCGACGTGCGCGACGGTCATCGCGTGCATCGCTTCGTGCCGCGCGTCGAAGGCGGATTCTCCCGGATCGAGCGCTGGACCTCCCAGACCACCGGCGCGAGCCACTGGAAGACGATCTCGCCCGGCAACGTGACGAGCTATTTTGGCAAGACCGCGTCGGCCCGCATCGCCGATCCCCTGAATCCCAATCGAGTGTTCTCCTGGTTGCTCGAGGAATCCCACGACGATCGCGGGAACATCATCGTCTACGAGTACAAGCAGGA
>CBFGLP010001174.1:0-4364 GCA_965649595.1 uncultured Myxococcales bacterium
CTCGCGGCCGCGAAGCGGCCGTGCGTGGCTGAGTGCACGTCGCCTGCGGGGGCTTAGACCATCACCACGAGATCTCGAACGTGAAGTCGACCGGGCTGTCGACCGTGACCACGTACTTGGTGATGTCGCCGTACGACTGCACGAGCGCCATCTCGAACACGCCATAGCTGTGCATCACGCCGAGCAGCTCGTTCTTGAATTTGAACACGCCGCTGTTGTCGCCGAGCTTGTCCCAGCTGCGCTCGCCGAAGTTGACCAACACCTGGTAGCCAACCGGTACCGAGCCGAGCATGCGATGCGGCGAGCGGCCCGAGAGCCCGCGCATCACTTGGCCCGCACGGCTGTCGAAGAACAGGTCGACCGCACCGCCGCCACACTCCGCGACCGCGATGTCGAAGTCGCCAGTGATCTCGGCGATCGCCTGCGCGGCGGCATACTCGAACTTCAAGAAGTCGCGCAGCGGGTAGCGAGTGGTCAAATCGAAGCGTGGGCCAAATCCGAACTGGCCACACATCTCCTCGACCTTGTCAGAACCCAAGAATTTCTGGATTGCGGCCACGACACCGCGAAAGGGTACGCCGCGGATGGAATGAGCTTCGTCAGCAAGTGCAATGCGCTCGCGCATCGCGCTTTCTTCGTGTTGCTTCAGACCGATCTTGTTCGGGAGCACTGTCATCGCTGCGCGCACGTGCTGTGATTTGACCGAGACGCCTGTCATCGAGATGACCCCACGGCACGTCCGCGATGCACATCTCGGGCCCATTCCGGGGCCGGGTCAGAACCCCACGGGTGGGGGCTGAAAGTGGGCCCTAAGTGTGTAATTACGCGCCTCGCATCGGCCCCATGTGAGGAGGATGTCGTGCGGCGCGGTGGAGGGTACACCAAACCCTTCTGTAGCCTGCAGCGAAGCCGTGTAAAAATTCGTGGGGGTTGCTCGAAGCAGAGCCGCACGCGGGCCACCCTCGCGCGGACACGACGTCGGCGCTGCTCGTCACAAGGAAGTCCGTGGTGAGTCAACGAACCTCTGCTCGTCCCACTCCCATAGCGATCGTCGGCATCGGCTGCGTGCTGCCCGATGCCCGCGATGCGAGCGCGTTCTGGCAAAACAACCTGGATGGGCGCTGCTCGATCCACGAGCTCGGCGGGTCGGTGTGGGATTGGGAGCGCTACTTCGACACACGGGAGGATGTGCCGGACCGAACGTACTGCAGGCTCGGCGCGCAGATCCGCGACTACGCGTTCGATTGGCGACGCTTTCGAGTTCCACCAGTCGAGGTCGAGCAGATCAACCCGATGCAGTTGATGGTGCTCGAGGCCGGAGTCGCGGCCGTCGACGCGGTCAAGGTCATCCCTCATGAGACAACCGGGCTGTTCATCGGCGCGACCGGGCTCGGCTGGCAACGACACAGCGGGCTGCGGGTCCACATGGGCCGGTTTTTGTCCACGCTCGACAGCGTTGGATCGAGCGAGCTCACACCAGCCCAGCGCAAGGCGCTGCTCGAAGCGACCAAGCAGGTGCTCGACGGGCTCGGGCCAGTTACGGAGGACACGGTCGTCAACACGGCAGCAAGTGTTGCCCTCGGTCGGATCGCGATGCACCACGATCTGCGCGGATTGCATTACGCGATCGATGCAGGCTTTGCATCTTCACTCGCGGCGCTCGACGTCGCGGTTCGGGCGCTGCGAGACCACACGATCGACATGGCCGTCGTCGGTGGTGCGAGCGAGCTGATCGCTCCGCTCGAGCAGGTCGCGTTTGCGAAGCTCGGAGGACTCGCACGCGAGCGCTTGGCCGCATTCGATGCGCGAGCCGAAGGCACCTTGTTGGGCGAGGGAACGGTGATGTTCGCCCTGAAACGACTCGATGAGGCGATCCGCGACGGTGAGGCGATTCGCGCGGTGCTGCTCGGAGTCGGGGGCTCTAGCGACGGGCGAGGCAAGGCCTTGGTCGCGCCCCACTCGAAGGGCCAGGTGCTGGCCATGCGTCGCGCGTGGGAGGACGCGGGCGTGTCACCGCAGTCGCTCGCGTACGTCGAGTGCCATGCGACCGGGACCCAAGTCGGTGATCGATCCGAGCTCGAGGCGCTACGTGCCTTGCTCTCGACCGGCGTGGCTCCGCGTTCGATCGCGCTCGGCTCGGGCAAGGCCTTCGTCGGTCACCTGCGCGGAGCCGCGGGTGCGCTCGGGCTGCTGCGCGCGATCCTGGTGCTCGAGCACCGCGTGGTGCCGGGCCAGATCAACCTGCGCGAGCTCAACCCCCAGCTCGCGGAGAGCGACTGCCCCTTCGTGGTGCCGACCCGAACGATGCCGCTCGTGGGACCGCGAGGAGACCACGCGCTGCGAGCCGCAGTGTCGGCGTTCGGCTTCGGTGGCAACAACTTTCATGCGGTGCTCGAGGCTTGGGATCCGCGGGTCCGCTATCCCGCCAGTCAGCCGCCGGTCGAGCCCGAGCCGATCGCGATCGTCGGGATGGGCGGGCGGTTCCCCGGGGCCAAGAGCGTCCCCGAGTTCGCCGACGCGCTCGCGCGGGGCTACGACGCCACCAGGGAGATCCCGCCCGAGCGCTGGAGCCTCGCCGACCACTACGACCCCGACCCCAACCGCCGCGAGACGACCTACTCCAAGCTGGGCTGCTTCGTCGATCTGCCCGACGCGCTCGACGTCGAGCAGATCCGACGCTTGCGGATCCTCCCGGCCGCGCGCGACCGCATCGATCCGAGCCACGTGCTGATCCTGCAGGCCGCCGACGAGGCGCTGCGCGACGCCGGCTATGCCGAGCAGCCGAGCGCTTGGGATCATGATCGGGTCGCGACGATGCTCGCGTTCCTGCCCTACCAGGGCGTGAAGTTCTCGGCCGATCTGCGGGTGAGCTTCCCCGAGTACGCGGCGGCGGTCGAGCAGGCGGCGAGCCAGCTGCCGACCAACCACAGGCCGAGCGCCGAGCAGCTCGGCGCGCTGCTCGACGAGGTCGCGCGCCGCTTCGTCGGGTCGATCCCGACGATCTCCGAGGACACGATGACCGGGTACCTCGGCAGCATCAACGGCGCGCGCATCCAAAACGCGTTCGACTTTCACGGCCACCACTTCGTGGTCGACTCGGCCTGCGCCTCGACCCACGCGGCCGTGCACGCGTCGGTGATGGCCCTGCGCCACCGCACCTGCGACGTCGCGCTGACCGGCGGAGTGTGGGCCGACATGCGGCCCGAGTTCTACGTGGCCGCGTGCCGCTTCAACGCGCTCTCGGCTACCGGGATCACCCCCTTCGACGCGGCCGCCAACGGCTTCGTGCCAGGCGAGGGCGGCGGTGTGTTCGTGCTGCGTCGGCTCTCGGACGCGCTGCGCGACGGCCAGCGGATCCACGCGCTGCTGCGCTCGGTCGGGGGCTCGAGCGACGGTCGCGGTCGCTCGGTCTTGGCGCCTTCGAGCCTCGGTGAGGCGACGGCGATGCGACGGGCGCTCGCTCAGGTCGGGGCCGATCCGGCCAGCGTCGAGTATGTCGAGTGCCATGGCACCGGCACCGCGCTCGGTGACGTGGTCGAGCTCGAGGCCTGCGCCGTGGCGTACTCGCAGCCCGACGCTCGCAAGGCGCGGGGCCAGCCGCTCTGGGTCGGATCGGTCAAGTCCAACATCGGCCACCTCAACTCGGCGGCGGGCGTGCCCTCGCTGGTCAAGGCGACGCTGGCGGTGCGCGACGGCAAGATCGCGCCCTCGATCAAGGCCGTGAAGCTCAACCCGGCGGTCGACTTCGCGGGCTCGCAGATCGAGGTGGTGACCAAGCCGATCGTGTGGTCGGGAGCCAAGGGGCCTCGTCGCGCGGGCGTCAGCGGGTTCGGGGTCGGCGGCTCCAACATGCACATGCTGGTCGAGGAGTATCGACCGCAGGTCGTCGCGGTCCGACCCGATCCGATCGCCGCCGCGCGCTCGCAGCCGGTCGTCGCCCGGCCGCGTGTGGCCGCCCACGCGCGCAGGGACGAGCTCGATCTGGCGATCGCGTGTGGCGACGATCTGCGCGAGTGCGTCGCGGGGCTGCACGCGCTGGCCCGCGCTCGCGACCTGCCAGACGCGCTCGCTCGCAGCCAACACGAAGCCAAGCGGTCCGCGAAGGAGCGCCTGCGGGTCGCCGTGGTCGCGCCCACGCTCGAGCTCTTGCGCGAGCGGACCGAGCTGCTCGAGCGGATGCTCGAGCATCGCCGCGACCCGAGCGTGCTGATGACCCGGGGCGTGTTCGTGGCCCGACCGAGCGAGGCGGGCGAGGTCGCGGTCAGCTTCCCGGGTCAAGGCCCGCAGTACCCCAACATGCTGCGCGAGGCGGCCGAGCGCTTCGCTCCGCTCGAGGCCTGCTTGGCCGAGGCCGACGCGGCCTA
>CBFGLP010001175.1:0-8462 GCA_965649595.1 uncultured Myxococcales bacterium
CTCCCGACCTTCTGCAAGCTCGCGACCTGCGGCGACGGCTACATCCAAGAGGGCGTCGAGGAGTGCGACGACTCCAACACCAACAAGAACGACGCGTGCACCGACGTGTGTGCGGTCGCGTTCTGCGGTGACGGAATCAAGCACACCGGCGAGGAGGAGTGCGACGACGGCAACGACGTCGACGACGACTTCTGCACGACCCAGTGCATCTCGCTGCTCTACTGGGTCGAGGGCCCGCAGCTCGACGTGCCCGAGGACATGCTCGGCGGCTGGGAGGAGTGCTTCTCGGACAGCTTCGCCGACGACTCGTTTGGCCTGACCAACACGATCCTCGGCCAGCAGTGCACCGGCAGCAAGCTGCTGATCGGCTGCAAGCCGACCAACTCGACGACCTTCACCCTGCTCGCGATGGGCGATCGCGAGGACGTGATCTTCGACGTCGGCGAGGCCGCGAACGCGACCCACGAGGCCAACGGCGTCGCTTGGTACTACAGCAACAGCTGGTCGTGGGGCTTTGCGTTGGGCGGCGACTCGGTCGAGCGCAACTCGTGTGACGTCGCCTGGGACAACCCGCAGTACCGGATGTGCTGGCACACCGGCGGGGACGCGCTCAACGGCGGCTATCGCTGCGGCCAGAACGAAGGCCTGTGGGACTTCGGCTGGGAGCGCGTGATCATGCACGCGGACTAGCGCTTCTCGAGCACGCCCTCGTGCAGCACCCGGGTCGCCGCGTCGGCGCGGCGGCCCGGGACCAGCAGCGCGATCGAGTGCGCGTCCGTGCGCAGCCCCTGCACGGGCACACCCTCGCGCTCGAGCAGCTCGAGCGAATGCAGCACGCTCTCGTGCCGCTCCTCGAGCCCGGTCCCGATCAGGCTGACCATCGCGAGTCCGCCGCGGTAGTCGATCGTGTCCACGTCGGACCCGCCCTCGCGCGCTCGCTCGCGCAGCGACACCACCAGGCGCCCGAGCTCGGCCTGGACCGCGCCGAGGTCGTCTCGCTGCGTGCTCGACAGGATCCCCCGCACGCCGAGCTCGTCGACCTGAAGGTAGCGAAGCCCGATCGGCGCGAACGCGGCCCCTAGCTTGGTGAGCGTGGCGGGATCGGCAGGGCTCGCGAGCCGCAGGCGAAGGTCGACCACGTCGGGATCGCAGGTCACCGCCCGGATCCCCGTCGGCCGCGAGGGGTTGCTGCGGATTACTGTCTGCTTCGCCTCCTCGCCTAACGAGAAGCTCGCCCGGGCATAGATCGCGATCCCCCGCTCCGCCGCCAGCTCGACCGCCCTCGCGTGCAGCACCTTGGCGCCGGCCCGCGAGAGCGCCTGCATCTCGTCGTAGCCGAGCTCGTCGATCCGCTCGGCCAAGGGCAGCTTGCGAGGGTCCCCATCATAAATCCCGTCGACGTCGGAGTAGATCTCGCAGTTGGCCCCGAGCGCGGCCGCCAGCGCCACCGCAGTGGTGTCCGAGCCCCCGCGCCCGAGCGTCGTCACCTCGCGCTTGTACGAGACCCCCTGAAAGCCGCCGACCACGACCACATGACCGCTGGCGAGCTCGTCGAGGATCCGGAAGGGACGGACCTCGACGATCCGAGCGCGCCCGTGCTGGTGGTCCGAGATGATCCCGCACTGCGAGCCCGTCAAGCTGATCGCCGACTGGCCGAAGCCGTGCAGCGCGAGCGCGAGCAGGGCCATGCTGATCCGCTCGCCGGTGGTCAGCAGCATGTCGAGCTCGCGGCTGGCTGGCGGATCACAGAGCAGGCGGGCGTCGGCGACCAGCTTGTCGGTCGTCTTGCCCATCGCCGACACCACGACGACGACCCGCTGCTGCTTGGCTCGCTCGGCGACGATCTTGGCGACCGCGCGCAGCCGATCGTGATCGGCCACGCTGCTGCCACCGAACTTCATCACGATGATGGGCTGCTCGCTCACGCTCACGGGTCGCTTTTGTAGCAGCCGCACCGCTCATCGTGCAACGTGGGCACGGCTCGGCGGGACCTCAGCTCGGGAGATTATGATAAACTCCCGACATCTCCTTGCGAACCAAGTCGAGCAATTGCTGGTTCTCCTCGGTGCTCGAATCGACCCCCGGCGCGAAATACTGCGGCTCGTCGAGGACCGTTCGAATCATCTTGGTCTGCCAGATGTTCGCGGCCGGCAGCGCCAGGTCTTCACAATCGTAGTGGGCCAGGATCTCGGGCCGAATGAAGTCCTGGATCGATCGCACCGTGTGGTCGATGAAGATCCGGTGCCCCTCGGTGTCGCGGGTAAAGCCGCGGACCACGTAATCGACGATCACCACGTCGTTCTCGAAGGTCTGGAACATATAATCGAGCGCGCGCAGCGGGACGATCGTGCCGCAGGTCGCAATGTCGATGTCGATTCGAAACGTGCAGATCCCCCGTGGATCGAGCACATCCGGATAGGTGTGCGCGCACAGGTGGCTCTTGGTCAGGTGCGAGGCGACGCTGACGTGCGTGGCGTTCGGGTGCACCTGGCCGTGGCCGAGGTCGCTCATCAGCACCAGCGCGCTGGCTCCGTAGGGATCGTAGTCCTGCGCCGACACGCTCAGCACCTCGGCCTCGATGATCGCGGCGATGTTGCGCAGGATCTCGGTGATCCGCTGGCCGCCGAAGCGCTCGTGCAGCCAGGCGAGGTAGCTCTGCCGCTCGGCTTCGTTGCGAGCGACCGCGAAGTCGTAGAGGTTGAAGCTCACGATCTTCGTGAGGTTGTTGAAGCCCTGCAGGCGGATCGGCTCGCGGACGCGCGACATGAGCCGATTGTCTGGCGGAGCAGGGATTTTGCAAGCTACTCGGTCTTCGTCGACGGCTCGCTCGGCGTGTCTTCGAGCGTCGGCGCAGGCGTGGGCGGCTGCGTCTCGAACCACCGCCGCGCTCGCTGCACCCGGTCGACGAAGCTCTGCGTGCTCTCGGGCAGCGGCTGCCCCTCGGCCACCCACCCGGCGACGATCCCCGAGCCGCGGTTGTAGGCCGCGAGCGCGAGCGTCTCGTCACCGTCGAAGCGATCGAGCAGGCGCCGGAGCAGCAGCGTGCCGGCGTGGATGTTGAAGTCGGGGTCGTTCGAGCGACGCTTGCGACCGAGCAGCTTGGCCATGTGCTCGGCCGTGCGCGGCATCAGCTGCATCAAGCCCGCCGAGCCGCCCGTGCCTCGCGCCTTGGGATCGAAGGTGCTCTCGACCCAGATGAGCCCGTTGATCAGGTTCGGGTCGACGCCATGCTCGGTCGCGGCAGCGCTGACGATCGCCTGCACGGCCAGGATTTTCTCGGTCAGCTTCGCGTCGGCGAGCCAAGGCGGTGGATCGGCGGGCTCCGGCTCCGGCTCGGGGATCGGCACCTCGACCAAGGCGACTGGCTCGGGCGCGCGCTCGACCGCTGGCTGGGAGGGCTCGGGCGCTTCGACGTGCTCGGGTGTCTCGCTCGCGCCCCCATCGTGGGTCGACGAGCGCGACGTCGCACAGGCCAGCACCAGCGCCGAGCCGATCACCAGCGAGCGAATGTCGAAGCGTGGCGACACGAGCCTTTGCATCGTCGGCGCGCGTGCACGACGGAGTCAACCGAGGATCGAGCCAATACGCGGCTTACCAAGCCATTTTTTGCGCGCGTAGCAGTCGCTCTCGTGAGCCTCGCGACGCCCGAGACACGCACGTCCGCAGATCGATCCGATTGCTGTCCCCTCCGGTTTGGAATACCCCTCGCCCATGCGACGCTCCCTCGCGCTCCTCGCCCTCTCGAGCACCCTCGCCTGCACGCACGGCCGCGCGGACGAGGCCAAGTCGGACGAGCCGACGCATCACCACGGGCACCATGGAGATCCTGGCAACGTGAACGAGCACGGCTATCGCGGTCACCATCGCTTCGATGATCCCGCCGCGTGGGCGGCCGAGTTCGAGTCGCCGGAGCGAGAGGCGTGGCAGCAGCCCGATCGCGTGGTCGCGAGCCTGGGCCTCGCGCCAGACGATCTCGTCGCCGACATCGGCGCGGGCACGGGCTACTTCGCGGTCCGCTTCGCCGCCGCGGTGCCGCAGGGCAAGGTCTATGCCGTCGACATCGAGCCGAGCATGGTCGAGTGGTTGGCCAAGCGGGGCGCCGAGCAGGGCCTGAGCAACTTCGAAGCGATCGCTGGCGGAAGCGACGACCCCAACTTGCCCGAAGCCGTCGACGTGGTGTTCATGTGCAACGTGTTCCACCACCTCGCAGACGCCAAGGCTTACTTCGGCACGGTCGCGCGCAAGCTCGAGCCCGACGGGCGGGTGGTGATCGTCGACTTTCGGGCCGACAACCCCGACCACGCTCCGGGGCCGCCCAAGGCCATGCGAATGGCCGCGGACGAGGTGATCACGATCATGCAATCCGCCGGGTACGAGCTCGTCCGACGCGACGAGGAGCTGCTCGAGTGGCAGTACGTGCTCGAGTTCCGCCCGCGATCCGCGAGCTGACCAGACGAAATTTTCGGCGCCCGTGGGGGCTGACAAGGACAATTGCCTTCCGCCACGTAGCGGATCTCTCGTACGATCGTGCTCTACATGACGCACGATCTAGCCCGCCCGATCCTGTCCCTCTCCGCGCTGATCTTTGCTGCGTCGCTGGCCCTGGCCGCTTGCGAGCCTGGTGAGGAGGAGGGCAACGACGACGCCGACGAGGGCGACGACACCGGCGCGATCGACGAGGACGCCGTGGTCGCCGACGCGCTCGACTACGCGAACCTGACCCGGATCAACCTCAACCCCTTCTTCAGCCAGCACTCGGGCGTCGACGAGGTCAACGTCTACGTGCTGCCGAACGCCGTCGACGACTACAAGAGCATCGACCCCAACGACCCCAGCGCGGTCACGTTCGCCGAAGGCACGCTGATCGTCAAAGAGCACATCTCGAGTGGCGAGGCGACGGCGGTCACGATCATGTTCAAGGGCCCCGCCGGGTACGACCCCGAGCACAACGACTGGTGGTGGGGGATGAGCGACCTCGAGGGCAACCTGCTCAACGCCGGCCCGGCGGTGTCGGAGTGCGTCGGTTGTCACATCGACGTGAGCGGGACCGACTTCGTGTATGGGATCGATCCATCCAACCAACAGTGAGCCGCGAGGCTAGGGCGCCGACACGGGGCCGAGGCTCTGGCAGGCTGCGAACACACAGTCGACCGCCTTGGCCGGCATGCCGTGGGAAGCTTGACCGTAGGTCGTGTTGCCGCCGCAGAAGTAATCGAAGTCTCCGATCTGTCGGCCAGTGTCGGCGACCCACAGGGTGACCCCCTCGGGCGTCTCGAACGAGGCTTTCACCGCGAAGCCAGTGTCGGTCCGCTCGTCGAGGTGAACCTGGAAGCTCTTGGTCGGGGGTCCGGGATCGGACTTGGAGCCTCGGTATGCCGCCTCCATATCGCCTGACCGGGAGCGAGTGACGAAGATCGACTCTCCACACGATTCGGGTGTCGTGATGACGAGCGACCAAGCGTCGTCCGGGTCCGGCTCGTAGGAAGCGCCCGCGGGGACCCGCAGCTCGATTGACCACTCGTCGACGCGCAGCGGCACGAAGTCTCGATCGATCGCCACGGTGGCTTCGGGCTCTGACCGTCGCTCGCTCACTGGCGGTGCCTGGTCGGGCACCGGCTGCTCGGGCACGGGCGCCGCCGCTCGCGACGACCGGACTTCGGGCGGCGGGGACTCGGTGGCGCCGGACTTCGAGTCACGGCCACAGCCGGTGAGCGCCAAGAGCGAGGACAGGCAAACCACACACGCTCGAAGCTCGGGCATCTCGAGACATGATGCCACGCAATCAAAACGCGCTGACGATCACGAACGCGCCGTCGATCCAGGGACCGCGCACGCGCACGGGCAGCGCGTCCGGTCGGTCGGGTCCGAGCAGCGCCCAGCCAGCCTCGCCGACCAAGCCCACGCGGACCCAACGGCCGCAGGACACCTCGACGCGGGCCATCGCCAAGGGTCCACCAAACGCACCGACCCCCTGCGTGCGCTCGAACGCCGCGTCTCCCTCGGGACGACCGCGAAGCCGCACGGCCCCGAGCCGAGCCCCCGCGCCACCATAGATCGCGACGCGGCCAGGCCGGCCAGGACGGCTCGCGCCCCCGAGCTCGCCGTAGCTGAGCAGCGCCGGCGCGACGGTGATCGACAAGCTGTTGACCCTCCCGCCCTCGACGGGCACTCGCCAGTAGGCCAGCTCGCCGTCGATCTTCCACGCGAGGTGTTGGAGCGGTCGATGCAGCAGCTCGACCTGCTCGCCGAGCATGATCGTTGGAGCCTGCGCGCCGAGGTAGGAGCGGACCACGAACGCGTCGCCGATCAACCAGGGCGCGGTCGGTCGACGGGCGATGTTGCGGGCGCGTGCTCGGGTGCGCTGGCTCGAGCGAGTCGTGTCGGCCGGCGCGAGCGGTGCCGGTGAGTCGGCGAGCGTCAGCCAGGTGCCGCGGACCAGCTCGGCGACCGCCAGGCCGAGCAGCTCGGCTCGGCGGTGCGGATCGTCGGAGCTCGGAGCCTCGAGCGAGCGGGTCGCGACGATGCCGGTCTGCGGATCATCGATCCAAAGCTCGATCGCTGGCGCGGCCTCGGGTCGATCGGGATCACGCACGCAAGCCAGCTGCACGTGCGTGTCACCGGGCTGGGCCGGCGCTGCCCCGCGGTGCTCGAGCGCATAGCCGAGTGAGAGCTCGATGCTCTCGTGCAGGCGCGGGAGCTCGACGTCGACGCAGGCCTCGCTACCCCGTGCGACGTCTACGACCAGGCTCGGGCGCTTCGAGCTCGCGAGGCCCTCCGCGGGGCCGCTTGGCCCCGCGAGCAGCAGCGAGCCAGCGAGCAGCGCACGAGCCAGCATGAGCGTCGCCGAGAGCTCGGCTCAAATCGCGCACTCGATCAGCGCGTCGACCGAGCACGCGGCGACGTCGTCGCAGCTCTCCTCGGTGCACTCGTCGAGCCGATCGAGCGCGTTCTCGAGGTCGCTCTCGCTGTCGCACTCGTCGGCGGTGTCGAGGCAGTTGTCGACGCAGTCGCTGTAGTCGGTGTTGTCGTTGCAGTCGACCGCGCGGGCGCAGTAGTCCTCGCAGGAGTTCTCGATCCGGTACTCGCTGGTCGGGCCGCAGGCGCCTGCGAGCAGGCCAAAGGTGGCGGCGAGCAGCATGGCAAGGGGCAGTCGCTTGAAGGTCTCGGTCATCGTGATTTCCTCGTAGGTTGGGGAAAGCAGCTCAGTCGCCGCACTCCTGCTCAGCTTCGAACGAGCAATCGAGCAGCGCACCGCAGGCCTCGCTCGCGCACGCGTCGTAGCCGTCGATCGCCCGCTCTTGCCGATCGCCGCTCGGGCACTCGCGCAGCACCGACTCGCAATAGCCAGTGCAGACGTCGAGATCGATCGTCGTCGGATTGCACTCGACGGAGCGCTCGCAATACGACCGGCAGGTGTCGACGATGCGATCCTCGGCGTCTTCCTGGCAGGCCCCCAGGCTCAGGCCGAGGCACGCGGCCAAGAGCAGAGAGCGACGGCGGATCGAGGGGGCGCAGAGCATGGTCTCGAGTGGACGCAGCATACTCCACGCTCGCGCCGGGATCTTGCTGGGATCCACGGGTGTAACAATGTGGATGTCCGCGACGACGCTCCACGAGCATCGACGTCTTCTAGACCACGCTTTTGGCGTTCACCAGGCCCCCTGGGCTGCTACCCGAGCCCGAACAGCTTGGCGACCTGGAAGGTGATCAGCGCCGCGACGTAGGCGATCGCCGTCATGCTGACCAGCATGAACACCGGCCAGCGCCAGCTCCGGGTCTCGCGGCGGACGACCGCGAGCGTCGACATGCACTGGCAGGCGTAGACGAAGAACACCATCAGCGCGAGGCCGGACGCTCGGGTGTAGCGAGGCTTGCCCTGCTCGTCGGTCGCGTTGGCCAGGGTCTCGCGCAGCGGCGTGTCGTCCTCGTCGAGGCCCTCGAGCCCGTAGACCAGCCCGAGCGTCGAGACCAGCACCTCGCGGGCGGCGAAGCTGCCGATCAGGCCGATGCCGATCCGCCAGTCCTGCCCGATCGGCTCGAGCACCGGCTCCATCGCCTTGCCGACCCGACCCGCGACCGAGTACTCGATCGCCGTCTCGTTCGGCTGCAGCTGCTCGGGCTCGACCTTCGGGAAGCTCAGCAGCCCCCACAGCACGACCGTGACCGCCAAGATGATCGTGCCGGCGTCGCGCAGGAAGTCGGCGGTGCGATCCCAGACCTGGCGCAGGGCGTCGCGCAGCCGCGGCAGCCGGTAGGGCGGCAGCTCGAGCACCAGCGGCGGCGTCGGGCTGCGCAGCAGCGTCCGCTTGTAGATCGCCCCGATCGCCAGGGCCGAGACGGTCGAGAGCAAGTACATGCCGAGCAGGATCAGCCCGCCCTGCGTGAAGGGTCCGAGCACCCGCTGGTTGGCCACGAACAGGGCGCCGATCACCAGCGTGTAGACCGGCAAGCGAGCGCTGCAG
>CBFGLP010001176.1:0-4413 GCA_965649595.1 uncultured Myxococcales bacterium
CCCAAGCTGGCGCTGTGGCTGCTCCGCGATGTCCGCGACAAGCACCGCTTGTACGCCAACCTTCACGCCTGGGCGCGCTCGGTCACTGAAGCGTTGCGGGCGCCGCGAGGCATCGAGGCGGTGATCATCCTGCTTCGCTACATCACGCTGGCGAACGAGCAGCTTACTTGGCAAGAATTCTTGGCGAAGATCCGGGAGGCAGTCCCCGGGGCGGAGGAGGCAACCATGACCATAGCCGAACAACTACGAGCGGAGGGGCGAGCGGAGGGGCGAGCGGAAGGCCAAGTGCGGGGCCGAGCCGACATGCTGAGCAAGCAGCTCTCGCTCAAGTTCGGCGAGCTCTCGCTCGACCACCAGACGTGGCTCACCAACGCGAGCCAAGCCGACCTCGACCTGTGGGCCGAGCGGGTGCTCTTCGCCGCCACGCTCGACGACGTGTTCGTCGGCTCGTCGCGCTGAGCAACTCAGTCGCACTCTGGCGGTTGCTCGCCACCGAGGTCCGGCGTCGTGAGGCACTCGCTCATCCAAAAGGGTGTGCAGTCCCCTTGCATGCTGGCGTAGGTGACCAGGAATCCTTGCATCGATCGGCAATAGATTGCGCTGCCCATCTTGCAGATGGTGAACGGAACACAGCCGAGAAACTCGACCGCGCCGTCGATGCAAGCACCCGACGCCGCGCACTCGATCCCGCGCCCAAACACCGCCGTGCACGCCGGGTTGGCCTCGCACGACTCGGCCGTCAGCTCGGCCGCGCACTCGTTGTCGGCCTCCGTCGTCGGCACGCGCTCCGTCGCCTCGCGCTGGTCCACACACCAGCGAGGATCGTCGGGAAGGTCGGGCGTCGACTCGGTGTCCCCGAGCTCGTCCGCGGACCCGTCATCGGGGGTGGTCACGTCATTGGGACCACATCCGAGCGTGGTTAGGCATGCCAGTAACGTTACGCACGATCGAGTCACAGCGATAATGTAGCCGAGTCGCACGCGCGACCGGAGCCGATCATGCCGCGGTGGCCGGTCGACCGTAGCCGCCCGGGTGCCGCTGCATCCATCGCCACGCACTGCCAATGATGGCTTCCAACGAACCCTGAGCCGGCCGCCACCCGAGCTCGCGTTGAATCTTGTCCGAGCTAGCAACCAGCACCGCCGGATCGCCCGGACGCCGCGGCCCGACCCGGACGGGGATCTCCCGCCCTGTGACCTCGCGTGCGGCCGCAATCACTTGCCTGACGCTGAACCCCTCGCCCCCGCAGCCGAGGTTGAACACGCAGCTGCGCTCGGCGACGGCCTCGAGCGCGAGCACGTGCGCACGGGCGAGGTCGATCACGTGGATGTAGTCGCGGATGCAAGTCCCGTCCGGGGTTGGATAGTCGTCGCCGAAGATCGTGATCTCCGGCCGCCGCCCCGCCGCCGCCTGCAGCACCAAGGGGATCAGGTGGGTCTCCGGCTCGTGATCCTCCCCGCAGCGCTCGCTCGCGCCCGCGGCGTTGAAGTAGCGCAAGCTGGCCGAGCGCAGCCCGAAGGCCTGCTCGTACCAGGGCAGCGCGCGCTCGAACGCCAGCTTGGTCTCACCGTAGGGGTTGGTAGGGGCGGTCGGGTCGCTCTCCTCGATCGGCTGCTTGTGCGGCTCGCCGTAGACCGCGGCCGTCGACGAGAACACCAGCCGCCGGACGTCGCACTCGAGCATCGCCTCGAGCAGCGAGAGCCCAGCCGCGACGTTGTTGGCGTAGTACTTGTCGGGCCGCGTGACCGACTCGCCGACCAGCGAGTCGGCGGCCATGTGCACCACGGCCTCGATGTCGGTCGAGCGCAGCACACCGCACAGGGTCTCGGACTCGCGCAGATCGGCGCGGATTAGCGAGGCACCCTCGACCACCGCTTCGGCGTGGCCCTTGCTGAGGTTGTCGTAGACGACCACGCGGTGTCCGTCGCGGAGCAGCTCTTCGACGACCACGCTGCCGATGTAACCAGCACCACCTGTGACTAGAACGTTCATGCTTCAGACCTCGCAGGCGACACGCGGTCGCTGTCGATCGTTGGCCGCGATTGGTGGATAGAGGAGCCGCTCGGGTCGACGCCACCAGCCAGGAACCGATAGCGATGGATGATCCGGAGCTCGCCCGTCGAGCAGCACGGTGATCAGCTCGCAGAGCGCGGTCGGGCGAGGCGCGTGGCCCCGGACATCGAACGCACCAGGCTCGTAGCGACCCTCGACGCGGGTCGCGAGGCAGTGCCAGTCGAACGACCCGAGCAGCGACCAGACGGTCAGCGCGATCAGCTGCGCGCCCTTGCTGCGGCAGCGCTGCGCGGCACTCCATAGCTCGATAAGCCAGCGCAGCTGCTCGTCCTCGCTGCAGCCGAGGTGGGCCTCGGTAATCGCGAAAGGCCGACGGTAGCGGTCCCAGACCTGGTCGAGCAGCGTGTGCGGCTCGATCAGCTCCTCGCACACGCGCACGGCCTCGACGTCGACGTAGGCGTGGCGCCCGTTGCCGCCGATCATCGTCTCGGGGTAGTGCTCGACCCGGTCGTCGAGGTAGCGGACGCTGGTGACGTAGTGGTTGACGCCGAGCAGATCGGCTGGCGGCTCGTCACGGATCGCGTCGAGCTCCTCGACGCTCGCGCCGGCCCAGCGCAGATACCCGAACAGCGGGTGGTGGTGATCGACGCGGCCGCAGAGCAGATCGAAGCTCAGCCAGCGGCGGTGGTTCTCGAACTCGGCCTGGTAGGCGAGCGCCGGGCTGGCGAGGGTCAGGCCGAGGTCCTCGGTCACGACCAGGCGAGCGCGCGGCTGCACGGCCCGGATCGCTCGCATCGCCAGCTGGGTGCCGCGACACTGGTTGAGCAGCGCACGGACGAACGACGAGTCGTCGCGTCGGTGTGGGTACCAATGCCCGTAGAGGCCGCTGAAGCGGGCGGTCGTGAGCGGCTCGTTAATCGGGGTGTAGCGATCGATCCACGGGTAGCGGGCCGCGACTGCACCAGCGTAGTTCGCGAGCAGGCGCGGGAACTCGGGGTCGAGCAGGTGCGTGTAGGCTGGCCCGCTGCCGTGGTGGACGAGGCCGAGGATCGGCGTGACGCCCAGCTCGCGCAGGCGTACGAGCCTCGCGTCGGACCAGGCCCAGCTCGCTGACGCGAGCCCGCGCGGGGCGATGCGCTCCCACAGCGCGGGGTAGCGGAGCGTGTCGAGGCCGAGCGCCGCGAAGGCGTCGAGGTCCTCGATCCGGCGGTCGTGCCCGCTTCGCTCGAGCTGGCAGAAGTAGTCGGACCCGACCCGATTGTGCGTGCACTCGATGCCGCCCCACAGCGCGAGGCGATCTGCGGAGGGTCGAGGCGACCCGTCCGCGGGCACGATTTCAAGAGGCGACCGGGGTACGAACGACGGCGGCAGTCTGATCCCGTCCATGTGGCTTCTCGCTGACGGCGCTGATGCGCTCGAGCCGATGGACCCCGCTGAGCTTCGCGTAGAGGGTCAGCGCCTGGGCGGTGACCTGATCCATGTTGTAATAACGATAGGTTGCGAGGCGCCCGGCAAAGTGCACATCCGGGGTCGCGTCGGCCAGCGCTTTGTATTTGTGATAGATCGCAGTGTTCTCGGGGCGCGGGACCGGATAGTAAGGGTCCCCCTCGGCGCAGGGATACTCGAACACCACGCTGGTCTTGGGGTGCTCTTGGCCGGTGAGATACTTGAACTCGGTGATGCGAGTGTAGGGGTGCTCGTTGGGGTAGTTCACCACCGGCCCCGGCTGGTAGCGGGGACGATCGTGGGTCTCGTGCTTGAAGTTCAACGAGCGGTAGGGCAGCTTGCCGTAGCAATAGTCGAAATATTCGTCGATCGGCCCGGTGTAGATCATCTCCCGCCACGGGATCAGATCCTTGATCTCGCGGTAGCAGGTGTTGGTCATCACCTTGATGTTGGGATGGTCGAGCATGCGCTCGAACATGCGCGTGAACCCGTGCAAGGGCATCGCTTGATAGGTGTCGCCAAAATAGCGATCGTCGCGATTGTTGCGAATCGGCACGCGCGAGGTCACCGACGCGTCGAGCTCGGAGGGGTCGAGGCCCCACTGCTTGCGCGTATAATTGCGGAAGAACTTCTCGTAGATGTCGCGGCCGACCTTGCTGAGGATCACGTCCTCCGAGGTCTTGATCTGCTCGACCGGGATCGCCATCGAGGCGAAGAAGCGCTCAATCTCCAGCGCGGTCAGGTTGAGCCCGTAGAGCTTGTTGACCGTGTCGAGGTTGATCGGCATCGGCAGCAGCTGGCCCTCGACGCTGGCGAGCACGCGGTGCTCGTAGGGGCGCCACTGGGTGAACTGGCTGAGGTATTCGAACACCTCCCGCGAGTTGGTGTGGAAGATGTGCGGGCCGTACTTGTGGACCAATATCCCCGCGTCGTCGTAATGATCGTAGGCGTTGC
>CBFGLP010001177.1:0-1531 GCA_965649595.1 uncultured Myxococcales bacterium
CTCGAGGCCACCGTCGAGAAGCTGATCGCGCGCGGCTGGCCGGAGGTCCTGCGCGAGGTCCAGCCGGATCCCGAGTTCGCGATTCGCGGGCTCGTCGTCGATCGCCAGCGCGGAAACCTGCTCAAGATGGACCGCCACGGCTACGTCGGCCGCGTCTATCACGGCCGCGTGATGCTCGACCGAGCCCAGCGCAAGGCCATCTATCACACCCAGCGAGTCGGGCAGGAGCGGACCCGCTTCGCCTACGTCGACACGCTCTTCTCGCTGCCCGAGGTCACGCTCTACGCCGCCGTCGTCGAGCTGATCGACAACCAGCCGGACCTGTGGGGGCCCGCCGGCCCGCCGGACTACGCGACCGCCTGGAACGCGGTCCGCCAGGCGATCGACGAGTCGCATCAGGACGAGAGCATCAAGGCGCGGATCAGCGCCAGCGTGGCGACCTACTTCGACAAGGACCCAGGCCTCGCGCCGACCCTGCACAAGCTGCGATCCGCGGGCAAGAAGCTGTTCCTGCTGACCAACAGCCTGCTCAACTACACCGACACGGTGATGACCTACCTGCTCGACAACGAGCTCGAGCCCTACGACGACTGGACCAAGTACTTCGACTGGATCATCGTCGGTAGCCGCAAGCCGGCGTTCTTCACCGCCGGCGAGCCCTTCCAAGAGCTGCACCGGCACAGCTACGCGCGGATCGGCAAGCCGGTCGCCGAGCCCGGTAAAGGTCGCATCTACGAGGGCGGCAACCAGCTCGGCCTCCAGCGCGCGATCCAGGTCCGCCCCGACGAGATCATCTACGTCGGCGACCACATCTACGGCGACATCGTCCGCAGCAAGAAGACCTCGGGTTGGCGGACCGTGCTGATCGTCGAGGAGCTCGAGCGAGAGCTGCGGGTCCGCGGTGACTATCAGGTCGCGCTGCGCGAGATCCTGCAGCTGTCCGAGCTATGGGAATTGCTGACCGAGGAGGTCTCCGATCAACGCTACCTGCAACGCGGCCTCCGCCAGCTCGACCCGCAGGCGCTGCTGGCCGAGTATCAGGCGCGCGGCCACGCGATGTCGCTCGCCGACGCCGAGTCGCTGCTCGACAAGACCCGCGCGCAAGCCAAGGGCCGACTCGACCGGCTGCGCGCGCACGAGGAGGAGGTCGAGGCGGCCTTGCGCAAGCGCAGCAGCGAGGTCGACGGAGCGTTCAATCGCTACTGGGGGTCGCTGTTCTCCGAGCGCTACGACTCGAGCTTCTTCGGCTCGCAGCTGGAGAACTACGCGTGCTTGTACACGAGCCGGGTGAGCAACTTCTTGTATGTGAGCCCGAACCGCTACTTCCACGCGCCGCACGGCTCGATGCCGCACTGGGGCTAGCTACCATCAGAGCTTCCGACGCACGCGAGCCAGCGCGCTCAGCATCGTTCGATACCCACGCAGGACCGGCCGCAGCACGTGGGTGTGCAGCACGACGATCGAAAAGCGCTGCCAGGCGTCCTGGGCGTGGGCGATCACGCGAACCGTGCGAGTTCGCGGCGTGTCGGTG
>CBFGLP010001178.1:0-4427 GCA_965649595.1 uncultured Myxococcales bacterium
TCTTCTTCCTCCTCCTCTTCCTCGGCTTCGGCCTCGGCTTCGGCGACCAGCTCGTCGCCTTCGTCTTCACCTTCGTGCTCGAGCGGGGCCGCGGCGCCTTCGTCCTCGTCCTCGTCCTCGTCGAAGTCGAAGCTGATCGCCGGCTTGCTCGGCTCGCGGGCGGCGAGCTCCGAAGGGGGGCCGGGCTCGGCTGGCGCTTCCTCGTCGCCCTCTTCGTCGAGATCCAGGTCGCTCGTCTCGTAGACCTTGCCTTGGAGCAGCGCGTCAGCGAGCTCCGAGAGGCTCATATCGCCGAAGGGCTCGCCCCAACCGAGGGCCTCGGCCGCGTCCGCGACCTCGCCCAGCGTGGTGCCCGGATCCACGTTCTCGCGGAGCGTCTTGAGGACCTCGCGGCGCTGCTCGGCCAGGAGGTGCCTCCGGTACGACTGCTGAAACCTGCTGTCTTGGCGCGGCACGGCGGGCGACTATACAGCAGCGAGGAGAGTTGGCCAGGGGGTCAGGGCCCGCTCGGGTTGGTTGGCGGGATGGACGGGTCGACCAGCTCGCCTTCGGTGGCGCTGTAGTCCACGCCGGGCTTGGGCATCAACTCGTCGACCGGCGTGCGCCGTCGCCCACGGATACGTCCTTCGGTGACCTCGACGGGGATCGGCACGGCGAGCTCGAATTGATAGCCGCGGGTGGTCAGCTTCATGGTGTAGCTCTTGCCGCCGGTCTCGAAGGTTCGCCCGGCGCCGATCTTGGTCTGGCCCACGCGCTGGTAGTCGCGGTGCTGGAGGATCATCGAGAACATCCGCACCGCGTTCATGTTGTAGAGCCGGTGGCAGCCGTGCGAGTAGCGGCGGAGGATCGACATGTAGTCGACGCTGCCGTGCGTGCGGATCTGGTTGTCGAACACCGTCACCGTGCCGTCGTTCTTGGGGAACAGCTTGACGTGGTAGGCGGCGACCAGGCCGTAGGCAGACATGTAGCCCGGGCCGGTCTCGTCGTAGTTGACCATGCGGCGGAGCTTGCCCTTGCTGCGCTTGAGCTTGGTCAGCGAGGCGGTCGGCGTGCTCTCGGGCGGGATCCAGACCGGCGCGGCCATGATCGTCTTCCACACCCGCTCGCCGACGTCGGAGTTCTTGTAGGCGTAGTACTCCTTGCCGTCGTGCTGCTCGCTGCGCCACGAGCCGATCGTGGTTCGCCAGTGCACGAGCGGGATCTTCTGGCCCTCGTAATTCACGTAGAGGGTCAGCCTCGGCACGCGCTCGCGCGGCTGCGCGGCCTGGTTGCCCTGCTCGTCCCAGGGGAAGTCGTACCAGACGTCGCCGCGATCGATGACCACGGAGAAGTCCATGTCGTCCGAGTAGTAGGCCGGGAGCTCCGGCAAGCGCACGGCGACCAGCAGCCGCCCGAACCCGTCGGCTTGCTCGGGGCTCGGGGTCGCGAGCTCGTGCAGGGCCTCGAGCCGTGCGAGCGCGGTCTCGGGGTCACCGAGATCGAGCGCGGCGAGGGTCGCAGCCGTGAGCTCCGAGGTCAGATCGCGTAGCGCGTGGGTCTGACCGTCCTTGTCGGTGTAGGTGAAGTCCGGCTTCCAGTCGCGGGCCGAGCCGTCCTCGACGATCCCAGCCGCCGAGACGACGCGCTCGGTCAGCACGCGCACGAGCCGAGCGTGGACGGCCTCGCGGGGCGAGAGCGCGAGGTGGCCGATGTTCTCGGCCGTGAAGTGGCCCCAGCCCATGATGTCGTGCTTCTTCTCGAAGTTGGCCAGGGCGTGGTGGGTGTAGCCGTCGAAGTCGCCGAGATCGAACTTGCCGGCCCCCTCGTACTCGTTGAACAGCTTCTCGCAGCGGAACCGGATCTGCGCGTTGCGGATGACCTGGACCTCACCGTCGAGCTTGGCGAAGTTGGCGTAGGTGTTGGCGATGTCATCGACGCCCTTGGCCGCGGCCCAGTTCTCCGCGTCGGCCTCGGCGACCAGCCCGGCCTTGCGCATCTTCTTGGCCAAGCTGCCGCGCGCGGCCTTCCACGCACGCAGGCGCTTTTGCCCCTTGCCCTTGCTGTACGCGATCGTGCCGACGGCGACATCGAGCTTGCTGCCGTCATAGCCGGCGTCGGTCAGGCACTTCTCGACCTCGGGCAGCGCTCGCCACTCCTCGAGCACCACGCCGAGGCTCGGCGGGATGCCGTAGAGCTCGAGGTAGTTGTGCTCGTGCTCGGCGAGCGGCTCCCCGTCGGCGTCGGTGCGATCGTTGGCGAGCGCGACGTAGCGATCGGCGTAGTCGTTGTGGCTCTCATCGGTCACGCCCGGGGTCTTGTGCGTGAAGATGTAGGGCCGCCAGTCGTCGCCGAGATCGACGACCGTGTAGCCGCGCGCCTCGGCCTGCTCGATCGGCAGCTTGCGCGGCTCGTCGAGGTGCTCCGGATCGATGACCCAGACCTGGCCGAGATCGTGCTCGCGCAAGCTGCTCTTGGTGATCGGTCCTGGATCGAGCTGCGCGGTCCAGGTCTTGGGGTCGGCGGGGTCGAGCGCCTTCTCCTTCTGCTTGTCCTCGGGGCTGTCCCGATCGCTGCCCTGTGCGGGATCGACGGGGTTCTCCTGGGCTGCATCGCGCGAGCAAGCCGCGAATCCGAGCGTGCCAAACAGCGCGATCGCGGCGAGCCCCCAGCGGGCGATCGCTCCAGCGGTTGCCTCGGATCGGCGATCCACAGTTCCTCGCGGGCTAAAGGAATCGGAGGATTCGAGCGAACCTAGATTACCGCGCTCAGGCACGTTCACGAGTCTAGCTCCGCGGCCAAGACGGACCAAAAGCCGGTAAAAGTCCAGGAGCCGTCCGGACGAGGACGATGCGAGTCGGGGGCCCGGGCCGAGCGCTCCACTTCGCGGCACGAAGACCCCACGTCGAACTTTACAAGCGCCGGTCATCGTGCCAACGTTCGGCGGCCCGAAGGAGGCAGAACCCATTGCATCCGCTCAAGCTCCTGCTCGCCCACGCTGCAGTCTTCGGTATCGCTCTCACCATCTCGGCCGCGTGCAAGGTCGAGTACCCGACGACGGCGTTCCGCTGTTCGCCCGCCGGTGGTGCTCCCCACTGCCCCGACGGCTACCAGTGCTGCTCGGACGATCCCGCCGCGATCGATCTCGATGACATCACCGCGTTCGTGACTCCCGAGTACGAGATGCGCGGCGGTCAGGGCGTCCCCCTCTTCTCGGGCGGCAACAACTCGCTCAGCCGCACGGGCATGTGCGTGCGCGAGGGCAGCGTGCCGATCCAAGGCGCGTTGATCGACACTGGCGCGCAGGGGTGCCCGATCCCCTGCAACCCGAAGTGGGACAGCGACACGGTCGAGGACATCTGCGGCAACGACACGATCTGCTGCCAGACGGTCGAGCTCGAGCCCGAGGACTGCGTCGAGGACGAGAACGGGTGCTATCGCCCCGTGACCGGCAACGACATCGAGGAGCTCGGCGGGCTGGACGCGACCACTTGGTCGGCCGCGGAGCACCGGACGCACCAAGATCCTGGCGGTAAGGGCTGCGGCACCTTCGTCGCTGGTGTGAGCGCCTCGATCCTCGAGGACAAGGGCATCACCGAGCAGCAGCTGCTGCGCGAGTGCTATCGGCGCCTGACCGTCGCCGACCAGCGCGGGTTCTGCTTGGGCGGCAATGCCACGGCTTGCCCGCTCGCGCAGGGTACCTATGCCGACGCCTGCGAGCAGCTCAACCAGGGCCGCCCTGGGTGCTAGCGCGTTACCTCGACAGGGTGACGCCTACAGGAGGGGGACGAGCCGAGGCTCGTCCCTTCTCGTTGGTTGGCGGACGGCCCTCGGCCGCGGAGCCTGCCCCGCCCTCCGCGGAGCCTGCCCGTCCTCGCCTTCCCTGCATGGGAGGGGTGGTCTGGGCCAACACCTTCAATTACAGTCGCGTCCGCCCGCGACCAGAGTTCGCGTGTAGTGCGCGGAGCGACCGCGAGGATCCGACCTCGGCTCGCGCCGCGGTCGGGCGCTCGCTCGGGTGAAAGCCGACCCATGGCCAAGAAAGCCAGCAAGAAATCGAGTCAGCCGCCCACGGCCGAGAAGGCCACCAAGACGGCCAGCAAGAAGACCGCCAAGAAGAGCGGTGGCAAGCCGGCGAGCGCGTCCACGAAGCCCGCCGCAAAGGCAAAGAAGGAAGCCGGGGCCAAGAAGGCGACCAAGAAGGAAGCCGCGGCCAAGAAGACCGCCGCCGCCGAGAAGAAGGTCGCGAAGAAGGCCGCCGCCAAGACCGGCAAGGTCAGCAAGAAGCGGGCGACGCCCAAGGTGGCCACGACCAGCGTCGAGGCGGCGCCGGGCAAGTCGCTGGCGCGAGGCAAGCAGCTGGTGATCGCCGCGAGTCCCGCCAACGCCAAGACGATCAACAACTACCTGGGCAACGAGTTCGTGGTGAAGGCCTCGGTCGGCCACATCCG
>CBFGLP010001179.1:0-6261 GCA_965649595.1 uncultured Myxococcales bacterium
CGGCAGGCCGAGGTGCTCGGCGAGTCGGTCGTCGATCAGGACATCGTCTCGCGGACCTTCAACCTGCGCCACTGGGGCGCGATGAACATGGACCGGCTCCACGAGGAGGCGCCCGACGTCTACAACATGCTGCTCGCGTGGCTGGCCGGCGTGAACCAGCGGATCGCCGAGGTCAGCGCGGGCGATGCACCGCTGCCCTATGGGTTCGCCGAGCTCGGCTACATGCCCGAGCAGTGGGAGCTCGAGGACGAGTACGCGATCGCCAAGCTGCTCTACCTCGGCAACTCCAACAGCCTCGAGCGCGACCTGCTGGCGACGATCCTCTACCGCAACCTGCCCGAGACTTGGGACGGCTTCCAGCTCGCGCAGCCGATGTTCCCGGTCGCGATCATGCCGGACGACGAGATCCCGGCCGGGCTCGAGCCCAACTCGCGGCCCTCGTACATGCACATGGCACCCGACCCGGTGCCGATGGACCCCTGGTCGCCGCAGACGGTCGGCGAGGCGGTGACCAAGCTTCGCCACGCGTTCGGCCACGTCGGCGCGGTCGGCAGCAACAACTGGATCGTCGACGGTCGGCACACCGCCGACGGCCGGCCGATCATCGCCAACGATCCGCACCAGCCGCTGCAGAGCCCCTCGATGATGTACGCACAGCACATCAACAGCGCCGACGCGGGCGGCAGCTTCGACGTCGCCGGGTTCTCGTTCGCCGGCACGGCGGGCGTCCAGCTCGGCCACAACGCCAAGCTGCACTGGGGTGCGACCACCAACTTCGCCGACGTCATGGATCTCTGGGAGGTCCGGACCGAGAGCAACGGGGTTTATGTCGGAGATCAGCTCGTCGAGTGGGAGGCCCGCGAGGAGGTCATCGAGGTCGCCGGCGGCGAGCCGGTCACGCTCACGGTCTACGATGTGCCGGACTACGGCGTGGTCGTGCCCGATCAGCTGATCCCGCTGCCGGTCGCGGGTCCTGGCCGGGTGCTGCTGGCCAACTGGACCGGGTTCGGGGCGACCAACGAGGAGCAGTGCTTCATGCGCATGAGCCAGGCGCAGAACATCGACGAGTGGGAGGCCGGCGTCGACTACATGGAGGTCGCCGGCTTCAACTTCGTGGCCGCGACCGCCGAGGGCATCTCGTACCGCGTCAACATCAAGGTGCCGGACCGCGACCTGAGCACCGGCGCCCTGCCCTTCTTGGTGATCGACGGGGACAACGCGGACTCGTTCTGGACCAGCTACCTGCCGCCCGAGCAGCTCCCGCGCAGCCACGCCACCGAGCGCGGCTGGCTCGCGACCGCCAACAACGATCCTTGGGGCTTCACCTTCGACGGCGACGTCACCAACGACCCCTTCTACTACGGCTACTTCTACGCGCCCGGCAACCGGGCCAAGCGGCTGCACGACGAGCTCGAGCGCCTGACCAACGAAGGCGACATCACCCGCGAGGACATGCAGGCGCTGCAGACCGACACCTACTCGATGATGTCGGACGAGCTGCTGCCGGTGATCGCCGACGCGGTCGGCCAGATCGGCAGCAACCCGGAGCTGGCCGAGTTTGCGGGTAACGCGGACATCCTCGCGCTCGCCGATCAGCTGGCCGGGTGGGATCAGCGGATGGAGCGGGATTCGCCCGCCGCGCTGGTCTGGCACGCGTGGCTGCACAACATGGCGTGGGTCGCCGTCGAGGACGACTTCGCGTTCCTCTACACGCTGGTGTTCGCCGAGGAGCCGCCCTTCATCCTCAAGATCCCCGCGCTCGCGCTGCTCGGCCGCTACCCCAACGACACGCTGATCCAGGAGGGCCCCGAGTGGGTGACCGTCGAGGCCCTGCGTCGCACGGCTGATTGGCTGACGACCGAGTTCGGCGGCGTCGACCCGAGCTTGTACACCTGGGGGGATCGGCACGGCACCCGCTTCGTCAATCCTTACGGCGAGCTGCTCGACGGCGGCTGGACACCGACCGACGGAGGGGAGGACACCGTCAACGTCTCGTCCAGCAATTTCTACGCGAACAGCGGGGGCGACACTGCCGAGCGCTTCGAGTCGAAGGCTGGCGCGATCTTCCGGGTCGTCACGACCTTCGCCGAGGACGGCGTGCCCGAGGCGCGGGTCAACTTCCCGCGCGGTAACAGCGGAGATCCGAGCTCGCCACACTGGGACGACACGCTGAACGACTGGGTCGAGGACGTCTACACGCACTTCCCCTACCGTCGCAGCGAGGTCGAGGCCGCGACTCAGCAGACGATCGTGCTCGAGCCCGACGAGTCGCCTACCGGCAACTGACGGCTGAGCCGACCGCGAGGTGAGGGCAAATCGATCCTCGCCACTCCAATGACCCCGGCAGCATTTGCTCGCCGGGGTCGTTTCGCACGTGCACTTTTGCAATGCCCGTAGAACGCGGTCCTGAGCGCACGACATGTCCCACACAGGACTCGGCTACCGTCGCAATGCAAAAGTCTCGCTATTCTGAAAGACCATACTGAATCCTATAGCGTCAGATTCGGTGAATTCGCATGCCGCGGGCTTGCTGACGGCAATTATCAATGCATATACTCATCGAGGGTTGCCGTGAATACCATCATCACAGCGGGTTTGAGCCTTCCCGTGCAGGAGTTTCGGGAGTGGCTGGGGGCGCGGGGATCTCTGGATTACGTGCGACTGCGCGAAGACATCGTGTTGGTGGTCCTGCGCGGGCACATGGATGGGGACGCGGGGGACAACCTCGGGGCAAATCTCCCGTGGCTGTTTCAAAACCCGTGTACCACCGTGTTTTGGGATAGCGGTGAAATGCGCAGTCATGGGGCACGAGTCCCCGCGCAAGTCGTGCCGGTGCTGGGCCGGATGCGGCGAAACATCGAGGGATTTCACGTGCTCGTGAACTCGCCGATCCTGGCCATGACGGCGGCCGGGGCCAACCTAGCGTTGGGCGGCATGCTGTCCGTCTACCGCGAGCGCGAGCGCTTCACCGATGCCTTGAGCGAGGCGCTTCTGCGCCCCGCGGCCTAGCTCGACCGCCGACGGCCGCGAGCGAGCACGAGGCCGCTGAGGAGCATCAGCAACGCGGGGCCGCTGCTCGACCCGGTCCGGGTCGTCCCGCACGAGCAACCGGATCCCTGGGCGTCGTCGTCGGCACCGGCGTTCTCGCTGCCATCGGTGCCGATCTCGTCCTCCCCGCCCGTGCTCCCGGCCGAGTCGCCGTCACCGTCACCAGTCGCGTCGCCCTCCCCATCACCGTCACCGTCGCCGGTCGCGTCGCCGTCGCCATCACCCGTGGTGTCGCCGTCGCCATCGCCTCCGGTCGCGCACTGCTTGAACCCGGGCTCGGGGATCCAGCCGGGATTGTCGGCCCCCATCCATTCATAGGCGCCCACGTCGGGGCTCTCGGGGTCGCGGGGGAGGCAATTGAAGTCCTCGCCGGTGAACGCCTGCGAGGCAGCGTCGAGCAGCGCGGAGTCGGCGAGCGGGTACGCGTTCCAGCTCGCCGGGGCGACCAGCTCGGCCTCGGGCGCCTGCAGATCGAAGGTCCCGCCGGGCACGCCCTCGAGGCCTCCGAGCACGCCATTATCGACGAACATGCCGGGGGTCGAGTTGATCAGCCGAATTGCGCTGGTCGCCTCGCAGAAGAACGCGTTGGCGGCCACGAAATTATTGTTGTTGGCCGGCCAGTCGTTGCCGCGCAGGCACGCGTCACCGGCCCCGATCACCGTGTTGTGCACGATGATCGCGTCGGTCGGGACCTCACCCTGGCTGGGCTTGGCCTGAATGCCGTTGTTGCCCGAATTAATGATGACGTTGCTTCGCACGACCACGTCACCGACCGTCTGAATGCCGTTGTCGCCGGCGTTCCAGATGATGTTACCTTCGACGACGTTTGAGGTCTGCCCGGAGGTGCCGTACATCGTGATGCCTGGATAGAGCACGTCGTGGATCACGTTGTGGCGGACCATGTTGTTGTACGAGCCGGTCTTGAGCTCGATGCCGTCGCCCTGGCTGGCCGCCTGCGTATCGTGGCACCAATTGAACTCGATCAGCGAATCGAGCATCGTGCAGGCGCCGTCGTTGCAGCCGAGGTAGAAGCATTCGCCGGTGCCCGAAGTGTGATGAACGTGCACGCGACGAATCGTTACATCTTCGTAGGTCTCGCCCGGGCGATTGCAGGACAGCCCGACGTCGCCGGTGTCGTGAATGTGGAGATCCTCGAACAGCGCGTGGCTCGAGTTGCCGACGCGCACGCCGTGCGATCCGCCGACGATCTCGAAGCCCGCGAGGGTGTAGTAGCTGCCCGAGATGTCGATCGTGTTCTGGTCGGGCGAGCCCTCGATGATCACCGCGGCGCCCTCGGCCGCTCGGATCACGATCGGCTGGTCCGCGGTGCCAGCCAGCGCGACGCCCCAGTAGCCGGTCGTCTCGTAGGTCCCGGCGTTGAAGATCACCTCGTCGCCCGGCTGAGCGTTCTGGACGATCGTCTCGAAGTCGTCGCCAGGGTTGACGGGGATCTCGGCGGCAAGCAGGAGCAGCGGGAGCACGAACGACATGCCGTCAGGATAGGCCGATGTCGCTCGATCCTGCTACTCGCCCCCGTGGTTACCAATGGGCGACGCAGAGCGGGCGAGCGAGCTTCTTGTCGATCTTCTCGGAGCTCTTCTTGCCGCGCGGGAGCTGGTACACGGCCGACTTGCCCTTCCACACCGCCGAGGTCCAGTAGCGCGAGGGCTTGACCGTCTTGACGTCGATGAAGTGGTTGAGCTCGGCAGGGTTGGCGAGATCCCACTGGCTGATGCCCGCGAAGCGGTTCGTAGCCAGGCTCTCGCAATGATCACGGGCGGCTCGATGATCGCCGATCGGGCCCGGGTTCGTGGGCGTGACCAGCGGGCCGCCGCGGATGGTGCCGGGGGGTGGCGGGCGATCGGTGGAAGGTACCCACGTCCCGTCCGCAGTATCGGGCTCGTCGGTCCCGTCGCCTACGGTCTCGTCCTCGCCGGGCTCGGTCGGGCCGGGCTCGTCCGGGCCGGGCTCGTTCGTACCCGTCTCGCCCGCGTCGGTCTCGTCCCCGCCGAGCGCCGCGTTGGTGGTCGCGGCGTCGGGACCTTCCTCGCCAGCGGAGTGGTGACTCGGATCGTCGAGCGACGCCAGGCTCCCGGTGCTCGTACCTCCGGACGGCTCGTCTTCGCCAGGCAATGAACGATAGGTGTCGCGATCTTCGGCCGCGATCGTGTCGGTGCTCGAGTCCTTCGACCCGGACGAGCCCGCACCGATCACCTGATCGAACAAGAACCACCCGACGACCCCCAAGAGCGCGACGATCGACAGACCGGTGGCGAGCGGCCGGGCTTTCCGTTCGCGGCTCGGCCGATCCTCGGGGGCGCTCATCAGCTCCGTCACCGACTCGCGGCTGGCACCGCTGCGCTCGGGCCTGCTGATCGACTTGGCCTCGGCGGTGTCCTGCTCGCGCGCATCGGAGTCGGACGGGCCCGAAGCCGAGGGGCTCGAGTCAGAGGACGAGGGATCCTTCGAGAGATCGAGCTGTGCCTGGACCTCGCCCGTATCCCGCTCCGGGCGCAGCGGGCCGCTCGCGGGTGCCTCGTCCTCGGACCGCCAGAGGCTGGTCGCCTCGCTCGCCTCGTGATCGTCTTCGGCTGGAGCGCTCGGTTTCTCGACCCCTGCAGCCTCAGGCCTCGCCTCGCGAGCCGGCCCAGCTCGTTCGATCACCGGCAGCGGCGCATCGAGCTGCTCGACCGCGAGCGAGGTCGACGCTGCGGAGACGCGTCGACGCTCGGCGGGCTCGAGCAGTTGGACCGTGATGTCGAGCTCCTCGAAGGGAGCCAGCGCCTCGGACAAGGCCTCGGCGGTGGGGATGCGGCGCGCGAGATCCCGCTGCAAGCAGCCATGGATCACCGCGACCAAGCCCTCCGGTAGCCCCGCGACCAGCTGGTCGATCGGGACCGGATCGTCGATCGCCATCGACTTGATCACCGCGGCCAAGTTGCCGCCCGAGAACACCTGCTGCCCGGTGATCGCTCGATAGAGGATCGCCCCCATTGCCCAGATGTCGGCGCTCGGCCCCAGCTTGTGCGCGCCCTCGAGCTGCTCGGGGGCCATGTACTCGGGCGTGCCGAGCAAGATGCCGCTGGCGGTCTCCGCCTCGCCGGTGCCGTCGAGGAACTTCGACACGCCGAAGTCCATCAGCTTGACGACCGTCTCGCCGGCGTCGGTGCGGTGCAAGAAGATGTTCCCGGGCTTGAGGTCGCGGTGCACGAT
>CBFGLP010001180.1:0-6941 GCA_965649595.1 uncultured Myxococcales bacterium
CACGAGGAGGGGAGCGGTGGTTGCCCGAGTGGGGCGGGTGGATTGGAGCATCGGTCCTGACCGCCGGGCTCGGAGTGGCATCGCTGGCTCCAACCTGGCGTCCGAACTACGACGTGTTCATGGGGTTCGAGCTGCTCGAGCGGGAGGCGTTCGCCGAGGCGTCGGAGCACTTCGATCGGGCTCTCGAGCGGGAGCCGGATGATCCCTCGCTGGCCAACGCGGTCGCCTATGCGCTGGCGGAGGCAGGGAGTGACCTCGAGCGGGCTGAGGTGCTGGTTCGACGTGCCTTGGAGATGGAGCCCGGCACGCCGGAGTTCATCGACACCCTCGGGTGGATCCAGTGCAAGCTGGGTCAGACTGAAGCGGGGCTCGAGACCCTCCGAGAGGCGGATACGCTGAGTGAGGGGGAGATCGAGGAGATTGGGGCCCACATCCTCGAGTGCGCAGAGGTCGGGCGTTCCACGTGAAACGTGGTGGCAGTGGCAGGTCCTTGGTTAGGTCGAGTTTCATCGGGGGCCCGAGGCCGGAGGAGCAGGAGGCGTGGCTGTGCGGCGGATGCTAGAGCGGGCTATCGCTAGCGCTGGTGCTGAACCCGGTGCGTCGAGCTGCCCGACGAGACATTGGGTCTCTGCGCTACTGGGGCCCAGAGCGCGCGGCCCCTCACCCCTGGGGGGACTAGGCGGGCCCTAGGAGCATCCCGGGCGGGACCCTCGCCCCGCCGGAGACCCCTGTATGGAGGGAGTCACCAAGCTTGGTTCGGGACCGGCGGCTGGTAGCTGAGCCATGAGTGATCAGGCTCCAATGAGCGGAGAGCGCTCTAAATGGTAGTTCCCTGGCGCGGTGGACGGGTGTCTCAACCACGAAGGTGACCGGCCAACGCTCAGGAGCTGGTTGGGAGATCGGCGTGTGTCCCCAGCCGTAGAGCCGATGGAGAGCCCAGAGGGATAGCTGCCCTCTACGCCCGGCCTCCTCAGGAAGGTGGCGTTTCACGTGGAACAGGCCGATGACGGCTTCGCGAGAGACACGCCATCCCTCACCCGAGCATGAACCGTCTGAGCTCCGACGGAGCAGATCGGTGAGACATTAGTAGTGGAGTGAGGTGGGAGCCTCTGTCGGGGAGCCATCGAGCCTTTGGCACATCCGTCTCGGTGTCTCCGACGCCGACCCCTCAGTCCGGTAGACGGGCACGTCGAAATCCCACCTGCCAGATCTCAGAGACCAAGAGGCTAGGCTCTGCCGACTCTCGGGAGCTCTACGAGAGCCCGCTGATCTTGGGGTGCGTGGCGCGTGCCCCCGCGGGGACGTCTTTGGGGAGCCCTCGATGGAAAGGACGGAAGAATCACCCTCGGCCCCGCGGCACTCTCCGAGAGACTCGAGACGAACGACCCCAGGCCTGCTCGTTCTACCTAGACGAGGGGTCACCTACGGTCGCCCCACACTGACTCCAAGCTCGCTACTGGGCCAGCACCACCCGAGCACTCGTTCCACGTGGAACGCTTCGCTCAGCTGCACCGATAGCCGCGAACCGACCACCGGGCCCCATCCACTCGATCCAACAATCGCACTCCAGGCGGATCCGAATCCTCAACTCCGAGATGCACGATCACCACGCCCCCCGGTACGAGCCAATGCCGCGCCTCGACCACCCACACCCCGGGCTCGAACACCGCGCGAGCGCTACACACGTCAGCCGCTTCAGGGCGCGGCGCTCCCTCGATCCCACTCCAAGCTCCACCTGCAACACGACCACGAAGGACCCTCCCGTGTGCTCCAATCTTCCGAAGCGCCAGCTCAAGAAAGCTCGCCCGCTTCGCCCGCGGCTCGACACAAACCATCTCCACCGGCAAGCACGCCGCTACCACGAGCGCCGGAAATCC
Source organism: uncultured Myxococcales bacterium (assembly GCA_965649595.1). Classification (GTDB taxonomy): domain Bacteria; phylum Myxococcota_A; class Polyangia; order Nannocystales; family Nannocystaceae; genus Plesiocystis. The sequence goes on from CBFGLP010001180.1 coordinate 1,878, forward strand.
TCCGCCGCTCCCGATATCGAGCCAGCGTCCAGCAACCCCCATGTGCTCTGCGAGACGGACAGATAGAAAACTTTCTGATATATGCGAGTTTACCGCGCCCTCATCGAGGTTCCCCGTCAGGTTCATCGAGCGCCCATAGAACCCCCACAGTCGCTTCAACTCCGCGATCTTCGCCCACGCATCCCCCGCTAGGTTCAGCCCGATCGCCTCTGCCGCCGCCTGCAGTTCGTGCTCGTGCACGTGGCGATCTTGCCATGGTCCCTCCTCGCCGCTTGGATTGCCCGACGTGACTCGTCCCCCTACCTCGCCGACTGCTGGAAACGTCCTGCTCGACCAGCGGCTCGCTCGAGCACAGGCGATCGAGCGCGACCAACAACTCGACCGCCGCTGCCCCCCGATCGAAGCCCGCAGCGGCCTTCGCTATCGCGTCGACAACCACCTCGTCACCAGCTTCTGCAGCAACGACTATCTCGGCTTCGCGGACGAGCTCGGCCCCTCGCTTCAAGCCCGCTCGGGCAGCGGCGCATCGCGCTTGGTCTGCGGCGACCTCCCCGAGCATCGGATGATGGAGCGACGCTTTGCCGAGTTCCTCGAGCTCGAAGATGCGGTGCTGTTTCCGAGCGGCTTCCAAGCCAACGTCGGCGTGCCCGCTTGCATCCTGCAAACGACCGATGTCGCTCACAGCGACGAGCTCAACCACGCATCGATGATCGATGGCCTTCGGCTCGCCGCGGCGACTCGCTCGATCATCCCTCACCTAGCTCGACCCCCAGCACGCGTCGCCGACCCGCATGGCCTCTCGTGGTGGTTCACCGAGTCGGTGTTCTCGATGGACGGAGACGGCCCGACGCGTCGGGATCTCGACGCCCACTTGGCTGAGGGTGGCTGCGTCTACCTCGACGAGGCTCACGCGATCGGGCTCGGCCCCAGCGGTCGCGGTCGTGCGGCCGAGCTCGTGCACACGCCGACGCTGATCGTCGCGCCGCTCGGCAAGGCGTTCGGCTGTGCGGGTGCGTTCGTGGCTGGATCCCGACAGGTCTGCGAGTGGATCCGCGGTCACGCGCGCGCCTTCGTGTTCACGACCGGAGCTACGCCAGCCCTGATCCCCCGCATCGCCCACGCGCTCGCGCGAGTGAGCAGCAACGAAGGCGAGGATCGTCGCGCTCGCTTGTGGGCCAACGTCGAACGACTCCGGGTCGCGCTGCGGCTCGGTCCACGCGAGCCCGATGCACCGAGCAGCCCGATCATCCCGCTGATCGTCGGCCCCAACGCTGCCGCGCTCGAGCTCTCGCACGCGCTGCTCGAGCGAGGTTGGCACGTGCAGGCGATCCGACCTCCGACGGTGCCCGAAGGTCGGGCCCGGCTTCGGATCACGGTCAGCGCTGCCCACGATCCGAGCGAGCTCGACCGCTTCGCCGCCGACCTGCATGCGTGCGTGGCCGCGCTCGAGTTGCCCCCGATCGGCGCCCACCAAGCTCGGCCCGACGCCGTCCACGAAGGAGCCGCATGAGCGCGCGAATCTTCATCGTCGGAACCGACACCAACGTCGGCAAGACGCAGGTCACCTGCGCGCTGCTCCGCTCGGCGGCTCGCGCCGAAGTGGTCGCGGTGCCCTTCAAGCCCGCCGTGACCGGACCCGAAGGACCGAGCTCAGATCACGAGCGCTTGCTCGCCGCCTCTGGCTTGCGACGCAGCGAGCTCGACGACATCGCTCCGCTGCGCTGGCCGGCCTCGCTCGCGCCTGGGCTCGCCGACGATCCTGCGCCCTTCCTCGGGCGTGGGGTGTCGCGCAGCGATCCCGAGGCGCTGCTGGGTCGCGCCCGCTGGGCGCTCGCCCGGCTCGAGCAACGCCACTCGGCGGCGGTCAGCTTGATCGAGGGAGCAGGCGGACTGCTCGTTCCAATGCCCGGTGGCACCTGGCTGCCCGACTGGATCACCGGCCTGCGCGCCCGTCCATTGATCGTCGCGCGAGCCGGGCTCGGGACGATCAACCATACGCTCCTGACGATCGAAGGCCTGCGGATCCGCGACCTCGAGCCGATCGGCTTCATCACCACGCAATCGATCGCGCGCCAGGATCCCTCGCGCGAGCACAACGTCGCAGTGATCGAGCAGCGCAGCGGCATCCCCTGTCTGGGCGCCCTGCCCTTCCTCGGTCGCCCACCGGTCCTACCCGAGCACGACGAGTGGTTGGTCGCGGGCCTCTGGTCGCGCGTGCTAGAAAAACCTGGGAGCTAGCGACCTCGAGCTCCAGGGAACACGGACTACAGGCCGCGATCCCTGGGCCTACCAAATTTCTCGCGTACCATCCCGCTGTGCCTCGACTTCGCGCCTTCGTCCTGGTCGCCATCCTCACCGGCCCCGCAATGCTCGGCGGCTGCAAGGGCACTCAACCCCCCTATGCCAAGGGTGACGAGCCGGCAGTCGAAGAGCTGCTCGCCGCGACCGAGCCGCCGCTGCAATCGATCCAGGTCCCGCGCGCGAAGGTCCGGCAAGGCGGTGGCCCGGCGGCCAACCTCATGCTGCTCGCCGAGTCACCGACACGCTTCGCCGGGACCATCCAAGTGTCCGGCCAAGAGCTGGTCTCGTTGGCCGTGAACGAAGAGGAGTATGGCCTGCGATGGATCGGCTCGCGCTCGGTCGAGGGGCTGACCCCCGGCTACTACTCGGGGCCGCCTTCGCGCTGCGCCGTCGAGGCGCTGCTCGGCGTCGACCTCGAGCCCGAGGCGTTCGTGAGCCTCGTGCTCGGCGGCGCGCCGGTGATCGATCCGCCGCACCAGGTCATCGATCGCGGGTGGGATCGCAAACAAGGTTGGGAGCTGCTGACGATCACCAACGGCGAGTACGAGCAGCGGCTCGGCTTCGCGTGGATCGATGGTGGCTGGCACTTCGCGAGCTCGACCTTGTGGAGGATCACCGGGGGTGAGCGCCGCTGGTTATGGACGGTCCGCCATGAGTCGCTGCGTCGCGTCGGCGGCGAGGTGTTGCCCGAGAAGACCGAGATCCGCCAACCCAAGCCGCGCGGTCGAGGCGATCTCGTCTTGCATGTGACCTACGAGCGCCAAGTCGCCAACCCGAGCTTTGGCGATGAGCTCGATAGCGACCCTCCGCGCGACGACGAGCCCGCGAACGCGGGAGATCAGTGGACCGACGATGACGGTGGCTGGGAGGACGAGGACGACTGGGAGGACGCCGAAGCGGACGACTCGGGCGCGGAGTCACCCGCGAATGCGAGCCCGGATGCTCCCACCTCCGAGGCTGCGGCCCCCGCATCCGAGCCGGCCGAGCCTGAGCCCACCCCCGAGCCTGCACCGATCCCCGATCGCTTTCGGGGCAACCCAACTGGCCTGAAGCTTCGCGGAGATCTCTGCGCAGGCCGACATTAGCGGAACCTCCATGGCCACGTTCATGGCCACATCGATCGCCGGCCCATCGATCGCCGGCATCTACGTCATCCTCGATCACCCGCACCCCTTCGGGCTCGAGCTCCCCGCGCTCGCTCGCGCGCTCGTCGAATCCGGCGCTCGGGTGCTGCAGCTGCGGGCCAAGCACGCCAGCACCGAAGAGCGCGTGGCGATGCTTCGCACGCTGGTCCCGATCGCCGCGGCAGCAAGCGTCCCGCTCCTGGTCAACGATGATCTCGCCGCCGCACGAGCCGTGCCGGGCGTGGCCGGAATCCACCTCGGCCAAGGCGACCTCGACCAGCTCGGCCCCGATGCTCCCGCGCGCCTGCGAATGCGCGCGAGCTTGCGCGAGGACAACCTGCTGCTCGGGCTGTCGACCCACGACCTCGGACAGGTTCAGGCTGCCAAGTCGCTTGCCCCCGATTACCTCGGTTTCGGACCGGTGTTCTCGACTCGGTCCAAAGCCAACCCCGATCCCGTAGTCGGCCTCGACTTGCTCGGGCAGGCAGTAGCCATGGCCGAAGTGCCCGTGGTGGCAATCGGGGGTATCGGTCCACAACAACTCGTGGATGTGCACAAAACAAAGGTCGCGGCCATTGCAGTCATCTCGGCTGTGATTGCGCCTACTTTGGCAGGCACCCGTGAACGTTGCCGCGCGCTCGAATGGCCAATCGACTCGCCATGACGAGCGCGTCCGACTGAGTCGAATCTCCTCGAATCGACGTGTTGCTGAGCGCACGTCGAGGTGTACGCGGCGAGGCGAATGAGCGGTCAGGTCGCTCGTCTCAGCGGCCGCTCGTGCCCGCAAAAACTCTCCGAGAATTTGCCAAGCCGCGGATCTACGAGCACAACACAGTCATGGATTTCGTACGCTCGCCCGCCCCCACCCGCGCTCCCCTGCGGCTGGTCCGTTCGCCCGTGTCGAACCCTGAAGGGCTGAAGGATCCTCCCGTCGCCCTCATGCGAGGGGGGATGCGGAGGGCGAAGGCCGGCCCCCTCCCCTCCCTGCCCGCGCGAGATCTCGAGCGAAAGATCAGCATCGAGGACGCCTTCCCCATCCTGCTGCTGCTCGGCTTCGCGGCGCTGGCCGGTATTCAGGCCCTGCTGCTCACCTGAGCGGACCCGTACGAAGGATCGAAACCAACAAAAGAGGCGACCCAGATGGGCCGCCTCTTTCGTTTTGACCGCGAGCCGTCTACGCGCCGGCGAAGCTGGTGACGGCCTGCATCACCTCGTCGTCGCTGAGGATGTGGTCGGTCGCCTTGGCGCGAGCGAACACGTGCTTGACCAGGGCGTCGTGCGGCTCGATCCCGTGGCTTTGCAGCCAGTACCGCACGTTCGACTCACCGCTCATGAACCCGATCTCGATCGACTGCCGCTTGCCGAACCAGTTCGCTGGCACGCCGCTGTAGACCCGATCGGCCAAGTCGAGGTCGCCCTTGTTGAGCGCCTTGATCACCGCCGCCGCGTGCACCCCCGTCGCCGTGCGGAACGCGTCCTCCCCGACCAGCGGATATTGCCGGTGGATCGGCACCTCGCACGCGCGCGCGACCGTCTCGCACCAGGGCACGAGGTTGGTCAGGTCGCGGTCGCCCAGCTCGCCGAGCAGCTTGAGGTTCATGAGCGTCAAGTCGAGCGAGGCGTTGCCGACCCGCTCGCC
>CBFGLP010001181.1:0-5580 GCA_965649595.1 uncultured Myxococcales bacterium
TGCATGCAGCTGGTCGACGGTGACAGCCTCGAGGCCAAGATCGCGGCCGCGACCGGCCTCGCCGCGCGGCTTCGCCTGGTCGAGCACGTGGTTGCCGTGGCTGACGCGATCGCCTACGCGCACGAACGACAGATCATTCACCGCGACATCAAGCCGGCCAACGTGTTGGTGGGGCGCTTCGGCGAGACCATCGTGATCGACTGGGGTCTCGCCAAGGATCTGTCGGGGACGATGCTCGCTGCGCTCGACGGCGAGCTCGCGGACGCGGGCAATGACAGCACTTTGGACATGACCGAGGCTGGCACGATCATGGGGACGCCGCGTTACATGTCGCCGGAGCAGGCCCGAGGCGAAGCCGTCGACATGCGCAGCGATGTCTACTCGCTCGGGGCGCTCCTGTATCACGTACTGGCCGGCGAGCCACCCTTCTCGGGTAGCTCGCGCAAGCAGCTGCTCCATCGGGTGCTGACCGGCCAGTTGCGGCCACTCGCGAGCATCGAGCCTGCGATCCCGACCGAGCTCGCAGCGATCGCCGAGCGGGCGATGGACACGCGTCCAGAGCACCGCTACCCGTCCGCGGCCGCGTTCGCCGAGGATCTGCGCAGTTTCCAGGCCGGGCGCTTGGTCTCGGCGCACTCCTACTCGCTCGGCGAGAGGCTTGGCCGCTGGCTTTGGCGCCACCGCATCGTGGTCGGTGCGAGTGTGCTGACCCTCGCAGCGATTGCGGCGGTAGTTATCGGAGCAAGTCGACGGATCCAAGCCGAGGCCGAGCGTGCCGCACGACTGGCCTTCGAGCACGATGTGGTCGCCAAAGCAAAGCTCGCAGGGGATGTCGTGGCTCTCGCTCGCACGCCGGGTCGCGAGCTCGAGGCCCTTGCCCGCGGCGTTGAAGCCGTTGGCCCCTACGGCCCCGACTACGAACAAGCCCCGGACGTCGCGATTCTCGGTCTGTCGCAGGCGCTCGGAGGAATGATCCCGGTGACGCGGTTGGATGGCGGTATCCCGGAGCTGACCCAGCTCTCCGTCGACGGCTCGAAGCTCGTGCGGAATTCGTCGACCGAGCTGGAGGTTTGGTCGCTCGACACCGCACAGAAGCTCACCGGAATCACCCTAAACGACCCCGAATTCAATGCTGTCAGTCTCGCACTGAGCCCCGACAATCGGCTGGCCGCGCTCAGCGATGGGCGCCGTTGTGTGGTCTTCGACCTGGAATCGGGCATGCGTGTGCTCGAGCTCGATGAGTGTGGCGACCCGAAGTTTGCGACCGACGGGCGCTCATTGATCGCCAAGGTCCCTCGCGACCAGGACCGCGACAAGCGACCCGCGAAGTACGAGGCGTTGACTGTTTGGGACCTGACGAGCAGCACGCAGCGCTGGACCACGCCGATGCCAGGCTCGAACTTCGTGACCATTGTTCATCCAGACGGCGAACGGCTGATCGTACGCAGTGATGGTGACGCTCAGGCGATCATCGAGATCCTCTCGGTGAAGACCGGCGAGCGTCGGGCCTCGCTCGCACGAGTGCTCACGCAGCCGCCTCTGCATCCCGCGGGCGCGGGCGCGTTAGCGTGGCGCGTGGCGCTGTCGCCGGACGGGCGCTCCTTGGCGGTCGCAGAATTCGAGGAGGACGAGAGCACCGTGCTGTGGAACCTCGAATCCGAGACAGCAACCGTGCTCGACCTCGACAGCACTCCCGAGAGCCGCCCAGTGTTCTCGGCCGACGGACGCTGGCTGTTCGTTGGCGGTGGGCCGCCGGTCCAGGTCTATGACTTGGAAGAGCACACCTTGACCACCTCGCTGCCCACCTTCGGTTTTGTGGTTGGTCATCCCGCAGGGGGGTTGACGATCGCCGACAATCGCTGGATCGAGCTGCCGCAGGGTCGCTCGATTCAATCTGCGCCGGCCGACCGCCTGCGTGGCGTCCAGGCGACGCTCGACAGTCGGTTCGTGATCACGCTGACCGACACGGAGACCCGAGTGTGGAGCGTCGAGGAACACCTCGCGCTCGAGCGCTGGACGCCGCTGCCAGGCGAGGTCATCAGGCAGTTCGGTGCGGATCACATCCTCACCGATGACAAGGCCGGAGTCTGGCGCATTCACGCGAGAAGGGATCGATTGAGCGCGCCCGTAGTTGTCGAGACGAAGCTCGAGAACGTAATTCGCCACGTGAACGGAGAGCCTCTGATCGGAGGCGGCGCACGAGGACGACCTTTGATCGTGGCGCTCGACTCGGCTGAAGAGGGCATCGAAATTCGCAATCTAGCGACAGGAGAGCTGCGATGCACCATCCCATACAAGCGGCGTCGGGTATCGCTCAGCGACGACGGCCAAACCCTCGCCTATAGTGACGAGCAGGGGCGCGGCCACGTCTGGGATCTCGATCTCTGCCGTGAGCGCGGGGTCGTGCACCTCTTCGATCCCACCAACAAGGAGGCCGAGGACGTGGAGCCGTTTCACTTCGCGCCCAACGGCACTCTCGTCGTCTACAACCGCAAGGGCCGCGGGCGCGTCACATTGCTCGATCCACGAGGCCAAGAAACGCATTTCGACGAGCAGTGCCCGAAGCCGTCGTGGTCGGGCTACGCGGTGCTATCGCCCGACGGTCGAATCTTGGTGAGCTCGTGCGACACCAGCCAGCATCACCGCCGGCCCGCGCGGCTGTGGGATGTCGCTCGTGGGGAATCAATCGCCGAGGTCGATCTGCGCGACTACACCACGATTCCGGCTTTTTCGAGCGATGGCAAGCTGTTGATCTTCGGCGCCGGCGGCTACGAGCTTGCGGTTGTCCGCGTCGAAGATGGTCACGAGATCCTTCGCGTACCAACCAGGGAAATCCGGACCGCGTTTCCGCAAATGCGTGTGCGCGCGGGCTTGCCGATCGTCGACGTGCTGACCGTCGATGGGGAGCTGGTGAGCTACCCGATCTCGCGGACGCAGCTGGTCCACGCGGCCTGCCGAATCCTGGGTCGCTCGGAGCTCGCGGGGGAAGTCTCGCGGTGGTGTGAGCACAGTGGTGCGCGGCCGACGCTTCGATGAGCGGCGAAAATAGCTCGCGCCTGGCCCGCAGACGGCTCTCAGGCCGGTGAAACGAACGTTCACCCTGGCCTTCGGGCCAGTCGGATTTTTTTTGAATAGAGTTGGTCGTTTCGCCGCGCTCGAACACTCCCATGCCGGAGGACGCGAAGTGGTCATCGACGAGCTTTGCGTTGACCGTCCATTTCATCACCCGGTGCGTAGGAAAGAAGAACAGCAATGGCCAAGCAAAATCCCCATACCTCGTACATCAGCCTTTCAACCCTCTTCGCGTTCGGCTTGCCGCTGTTGCTGGGTGCCTGCGTCGGCGAGGACGCGGCCGATCCAGACCTGGCATCGGGTCTGGCCTTCTCGCCCGATCCTTTCTTCACGGAGGCTGGCCAAGCCCCGGATACTTGGGTCGGCGAAGATGCTGAGCTCGTTGCTTCGGTTCCGCTCGAAGAAGAGGGCGAAATCCGATTCCTCGACCTGTCCCCCAGCGCGAGCGAGCCGTCGATCGCGGTCGTGGTCATCGAGCCCGACGCACCGACGTCCGTACTCGACGTCGTGCAGTACCAAGCGGCTTCCCCGCTGGAGTTGTTCCTCGTCGTCGCACCCTCGGAGCCAGTTCCGGTGGAGCTGGAGTCGGATCATCTGGCTCACTACGCCGAACGCGGGCTTTCCCCCGAGCCCCGGACCCTCGACCCCGACGTGAGGCCGCGTTATACGGTGGACCAAGACCCCTGGGGCGATGGATGCACGAACGAGGCGGGCTGGGAATATGGCTTCGATGCCTGGAGCGCGAACGGGACGGCGGGACGAGCCCACCTCAGCTTCCTGTACCCCAACGAGACCGATACCGCCCAATCCGGGGGCTTCGGCACCTATGACTATGTCTGGGCGGGTGTTTGCATGGGTGAGTATGGCATCTCTCCCACCAGTGTGAAGATGGAGCATTGGAACGGGTCCGCCTATACGTACACGAGCGGTACGTTGGGATGGGCCGCTGCCGGGTATAGGTACCTGTACGTCAACTTCACTAGCAATTCCGTCTCCCGGCGAGTCACCGTCGAGGACGAGGGCAGCGACAATGAGTTCCTCCTGTCGGGTGCGTGGCGGGAAAACACCATCGGTGGTTGACTCGTCCACACTGCGTGACTGACTGCTGAACAAGGCCGCGCTCGCTCGAGCGGGGACGAGGGGGGCCATTCGAATGGCCTCCCTCGTGCTCGATCATTCGTTGGAATGGCCCCCACAGAATCCTGGGTCGCTCGGAGCTCGCGGGGGAAGTCTTGCGGTGGTGTGAGCGCGACGGTGCGCGGGCGACCCTTCGATGAGCGGCGAAGATAGCTTGCGTCCGGTCGCGGCTATCCGGGGGCCGGTCGCCGAGGGCAATTCATTTAGCCATGAGCGCGTGTGCGATGTGTCACGAACGAAATATCCTTCTACCATGGTCAATCCGTCGCGCTGGTGCACTTGCACAGCAGCATGCGGACTCCATCCACCAAAAACAACCGTTTCACTTCTGTTGCAGTGATCGTCGTCCTGCTGGGACCACCGCTTTCGGGTTGCCTGGACGAAGAAGGGTCGGAGCGCATCGACGAGCGATCGCTTCCCGGCGCAGTGGTCACGCATTGTGGTACGCAGACGTGGCTCGACGAGGACGGGACTCGTCACGAGGCCCCGGTCGGCTACTACTTCGACCACATGAACAACAAGCTCGAGCGCGATCCCGACTTGCGGGCTCAGGTCGGGCTCGACAGGGTCTCGACGTGTGCCGAAGCCAAGCAATTCTCACTCGCCCAAGTCGCCTACGAGGCGGCCAACCCGATCGACGAGCTGGAGGCGATCCCCGGGGGTGAAGTGCGGCCCGCCGAGGAGGACATCGACTTCCGGGTCTATTACGGCGCGGCGGTCCAGAAACCCGGTGTCGTGCGGATCAATGGGAATTGCTCCGCCGTGTTCATCACGCAGCGCCACATGCTCACTGCCGCACATTGTTTCGACTCGGTCGGCGGCGGCGCGCAATCCATCACGATCTTCGAGGAAGATGGTTCGAACGATCATTCGGCCAGCCGTGATGGGTATGTTCACATTCACCCCAACTATACAGGCACCCCCACGAGCACCGACGTCAACGACGACATCGCCATCATCTCGCTATGGAACGACCTGCCGTGGACGCCCACGCCTCATCGCTTCTACACGGGCACGACCAACCTCGGAACCGACCTGCACATCTATGGCTACGGCGCCAACCAGGACGACGGAAGCGGCTCCGGTGTGCTGCGCGAGGGCAACGGCAACACCGCGATCAACGTGAACTATAACGGCGACGGATACTTCCGAGCCTGGGGCCACACTGCCCGCATCTGCAAGGGCGACTCGGGTGGCCCAGCGATCGACGAGAGCATCACCAACCCCATCACGTGGGGCCTCGCCTCCCAGGCCGAGTTCAGCAACTTCTGCACCGAATACGAGGGCGACATGCGTTGGACCAAGACCAACGTCAAGGCTGGCTGGATTGCCGACAAGCTGTCCGAGAATCTCGACGGCGACTTCCACTGC